>CAUJEL010000025.1 GCA_963169875.1 Candidatus Zhuqueibacterota bacterium | reverse complement strand
CTGCCAGCCGGAAAAAGCCTGATCTCAATGAAAGCCAGGACCACGGCTGCCACTCCGAGCCGGCGTGGAGTTCTCGTTTGACAGCCTGATTTTCTTCTGATACGTTACGCACATCGAGCGAAAGAAGCAAGTTTTTTCGCGCTTGAATGGATATTCCCACATTCATGGCTTCGTCAACCGTGCGATTCCAGGCCAGGAACAGGGGTGCGGTTTCGTCTGGTACATCGATATACATGATGCCGACCCTGTAAGAAGAGGCCGGGCTGATCAATACGCCATAACTGCCGCCGAACTTGCGCAATGCGCCAGATTGTCCGCGCGCGGTGACCATATATACGGAGGCACCCAGTGAAAACGCCTCCGCCATCTTGACCCGGACAAGCGTCTGGCTGAATTGCCAATCGAGAACACCGCGAACCGGAAACTTGCTGTGACCGCCATTCGCCTGCGGATTGAGGGGTAATGCTTCATTGATGATGGCTGCGACCGAGAGCGCAGCATAACGTCCGCCAATGCCACGGATCATCAGTCCGCCCCAGTTCATCCAATCGATTGCGCTGAAAGCGCCTACGCCGGATAAGGATGCTCGCGCGTGTGTCAGGGCCCAGAGTCCAACAGGATCGAACCAGATGTCAAAGGAACCGTCTTCCGGCGCAGAGTTGGTGAACAGCGTTGCCGGATTATAGATGCCCTGCATGGACGGAACGCTGGAAGCCGTCTGCACATATCCCATGGCAGCACTTCGCGCCATGCTGACCGCGATGGTATTATAGACAGGTGCATCTCCCCTCACGGTTCCGGCAACAGAGAAGAGGAACAAAATCGCAGCAAAATAAAGCATCTGTTTAGCGGGTCTGCGCACGGCGATCTCCACGTCTGAGGGAGATGGGGATGACAATCAGCATCATCCCGGCGGCAATGATGGCACATAATTTTGCGAACCAATCGCCATGCTGGCTGTATAGGGTGCGTTTATCGCAAAGTTTTATTGTATCGACGACAACCGCGGGTTGAAATATTTTGCTGCTGTTGTAAACGCGCCCAAACGCATCGACAAAACAGGAGACGCCGGTATTGGCGCAGCGGGCTATGGGAATACGATTTTCAATGGCGCGGAATACGGCGAATTGAGCGTGTTGATAGGGTGCTGTCGTGCGTCCAAACCAGGCATCATTGGTGATGATGACCAGGAACTGAGCGCCGGCCTGACGAAATTTTCGCACCAGATCCGGAAAGACGGACTCGTAGCAGATGGGTACGGAGAATCGTACTTGTGCAGCGGGTGTGGTTTCCTGCCCGTGGCTTGAAGGTTGATTGATCTTGCAGGTAAAGACCGTCCACTGTTGTCCCCGGGCGTAGTCGCCAATGCCGAGGGCCATGTCAAAGAGCAGTTTTTTGATGTATTTGAAGGGGAAATAATCGCGATAGGGCACTCGTTCGGACATGGGCACCAGTTGCATCTTGTAATAGGATTGCAGGTAACGTTCTCCGGGTTCGATCAAAAAAGCCGTATTATAGTAGACGTAATCCTGCTCGTCTTCGTATTTGTAATCGAGCCCACCTGTAAGCAGGGGCGTACGGGTTGAATCAGCCAGGGTCAGGACGCGTCGCAGATACGGAGGTTCCGCGCGCAGATAGAAGGGCAACGCGGTCTCCGGCCAGACGATCAGATCAGGATGCTGCTGTATGGCCTGACGCGTCATATCTTCATAGAGGGAGAGGTTTTTATCCGTGCCCCCCTCTTCCCATTTTTCAAAGGGATCCACATTCCCTTGCACGAGCGCAATGGTCACGGTTTTCTGTGGCGCTTTTCCCGTGCGCAGCACGTTCAGACCGAACAGCAGGGGCACAAGAAACCACAGCACAACAGCGGCTCCCCAACCGATGCGGTGTTGTTTGCGGATGGCATGCCGCAGAAGATACCAGAAAATCAGATTCAAGCTCACCACCCAGAAGCTGATGCCCAGGATTCCGGTGAATTCCGCGAACTGAATCAGTGGCACATAGTAGGATTGCGTATAGCCCAGATAATTCCACGGGAACGCCAGTTCGGTGAGGCTTTGCGCATATTCCATGCTGATCCATAGAAAGGGCAGTCCGGGAAGCAGATAAGGACGATTCAGCCGCAGGATGAGTGTATGGAAGAAGCCATAGGCGGTCAGGTAAAGTGGGATGATTAACAAAGCGCCCACAAGTCCTGCCTGGGTCACATGGCCGATCCAGAAAAGCGTGAAAACGGAGATCAGAAAACCGGTCAGATAGCTCCAGCGCAGGGTTTCGCGCAGGGTTTTGCCTTCCAATAAAATAAAGAATGGAATCAGCGCGACATAGCCCAGAAAACCAGTTTTGAACGGAGGATAGGCAAAGGCCATTAGAAAGCCGGTGGCCAGGCTATACGCAAGGTTGCGTTTTTGTATTTTATCCAGCGTGATCAAGATCTTTCAGTCCCGATATATACGAGTCAAGCGGAGAAATCAGGGTTGATGGATATCATGAACCGATTCAATTCCGGGCCATGAAGTTGGTTCAAGAGCTGTGGGCGTGTTTACGGTAGTATTGCAGGCGGTCGATAAAGGACTGCAGGAGAAATGCAGCGGCTATCTGATCCACCCTGTCGCGATGTTTCGAAGGCGCTTTACCGCGTTCCTGCAGGCTCTTATGGGCACTCTGTGTTGTCCATCTTTCGTCTTGCGAATAGACCGGAACACTCAATCCGTTGCGCAGCGTATCGGCAAAGGTCATGGCTTGGGTCGCTTTTGCACCATACTGGCCATTCATGTGCAGGGGCAAACCTACAATGACAGCCGCCACGTTTTGCTCCTGCACAATGCGAGTAATTTCGCTATAGGGCAATTGGTTTGATGGATATACAAGCGTCTTCAGAGAAGAAGCGATGGTCTGCGAAGGATCACTGATGGCAAGACCAATCCGCTTTTCTCCGAAATCAATTCCGAGCAGTCGTCCCGGTGGCACGCTGTCCAAGACGGAGGAATCAATGATCGTCATGGTAATTGACAGGCCTTCCGGAATGTTGGGATTATTTTTTGGGGCTCTCTTGGGCCAACGGTTGTTTCAGCACTTCCTTCAACAGCTTCCCAGCTTTAAAGTGTGTTTTGCGGCGAGCCGGCACATAGATGATTTCGCCCGTCTTGGGATTGCGCGCTTTTGGTTTCGGTTTGGTTTTCTTTACTTCGAACACACCAAAATCGCGAATTTCAATGCGCACTTCAGGGTCCGCTTCAGACATGAATTCGCGCAAAGCCTGAAACACGCCATCCACGACCTTTTCAGTCAAATAAATCTTTTCACCGACCAGTTTGGCCGTGCGTTTGGCCACATCCTTTTTGGTGATCGTGGATTTCAAATTGTCATTAGCCATGGTCCAGCTCCTTCAAATGGGTTCTCGTTTATCTGAAAAATCTTCCTGTCAAGAGGATAACATTATAATTAATAATACTAAATAACGATTTTTTCAATAAAAGACAACAAAAAAATGCATATTTACTTATTTTTTTTCAAAAAATGGCATTTTTTTTATCGTTCCGACCAGCGGTTGACCGAGATGACGCCCGCCACTTTTTTAATTTTTTGCACAATGCGATTCAAATGATCCAGATCAAAAACTTCGATGCTGAGGATGCAATTCACCAGGGAAACTTCGGAACTCATATTGGCTCCGACAATATTGCCATCCGCAGCGGCAACGGCATCAGAAATTTCGGCCAGGAATTTTCCCCGGCGTTCTCCCATGACATACAAGCCGGCCAGGAACCGGCTTCCCTTTTCGACATCCCAGGCGACATCGATGATGCGTTCCGGTTCCTGCATGAGGCGCAAAAGGTTATTGCATGAGTTGGTATGCACCACGATGCCGCGGCCGCGGGTGACGATGCCGGTGATCGGTTCACCGGGCACGGGATTGCAGCACTTGCCAAAGCTCAACATGATATTATCCATGCCGGCGACGCGAACGCCGCGGCTTGATTTGCGGGCCCGCTCGATGAATCGTTTGAACATGGATTCATCTTCGGCGATGGGTTTGTCTTCCGGGAGAATCTTTTTCAGGACCGAATCCAGCTTGACATCTCCCCGGCCGAGCGCCGCCAGCATCTGACGTGATTCCTTGAAATTGAGCTTATTGGCCAGATCGCTCAGATTGACATCTTTGATTTTAATCGAGAATCGCGACAGCGAACGCGTGAGCATCTCCTCGCCCAGCGTGACACTGTTTTCAAACTGCACATCACGAAGCCACTTTTTGATGCGCGCCTTGGCCTTGCTGCTCACTACCAGTTCGAGCCATCCCTCATTGGGCCGCTGATTGACGGAGGTGATGATTTCAACCGTATCGCCGCTGCGGAGTTCATGGCTGAGCGGCACGATGCGGCCGTTCACTTTGGCGGCGAGGCAGTGCAAGCCGATATCGGTATGCACGCCAAAGGCAAAGTCCAGCGGTGTGGAGCGAATGGGCAGCCGGTAAAGATCACCTTTGGGTGTGAAGACAAAAACTTCATCCTGAAACAGATTAATTTTCAGATGATCCATGAACGCAGTCGTATCGCTTTCATCCTCATCCGCAATGTCCAAAACCTGGCGCAGCCACACCATATGTTTATCCAGGTCATCCTCACGCAATCGGCCTTCCTTATAGCGCCAATGTGCAGCGATACCATCTTCAGCGGTGCGATGCATGGTCTCGGTGCGTATCTGTATTTCAACGCGTCGGCCGGCCGGACCGATCACTGTGGTATGCAGAGATTGATAGCCATTGGATTTCGGGGTGGCGATGTAATCTTTGAACCGTTCCTGTATGGGCGCGTACAGAGAGTGCACCAATCCGAGGGTATGGTAACACTCTTCCACTTTTTCGACAATGATGCGAATGGCCAGCAGGTCATAAATCTCTTCGAAGGGGATGCCGCGTTTTACAATTTTATTGTAAATGCTGTAAAAGTGTTTGGGACGTCCTTCAAATCGCGCGTGAATCTTGGCCTCCACCAGCGCATTACGCACCGGACGGGTCACGTCGCTGATCGTTTTTTCCCGGCTCTTGCGCGTGGCATTGATGCGTTTGACCAAATCTTCATAGATTTCCGGTTCGAGAAATTTAAGGGCGAGGTCTTCAAGTTCCCATTTGATTTTCGCCAGTCCGAGGCGGTGTGCCAGTGGCGCGTACACCTCGCGGGTTTCCAGGGCTATGCGGCGGCGCTTGCGATCCGGCAGGTATTCCAGCGTGCGCATGTTGTGCAGCCGGTCTGCAAACTTGATGATGATGACGCGGATGTCCTTGACCATGGAGAGGAGCATCTTGCGGAAATTCTCCGCTTGCCGCTCTTCGAACTCCAGCAGTTTGATATCGGAGATCTTGGTGACGCCATCAACAAGGCTGGCGATGTTCGCGCCGAATTCCCGCTCCACCCCCTGGATGGTCAGATCGGTATCTTCCGCAACATCGTGCAACACACCCGCGGCAATGGTTTCAAAATCCATTTTCAAGCCCGTCAGGATTTTAGCCACTTCCAGGGGGTGTTCAAAGTAGGGTTTGCCGGATTTGCGAAGCTGGTTGCGATGGGCCTCAAAACTGAACTCAAAGGCTTTGCGCAGTAACGCCGCATCCAGACTCTGATTGTAGCGGCTGATCCGGCGTAACAATCCTTCGAATACCTCTTCGTAGGCTGCATCCATGGGAACTCACCTTGTGGCGAAATCAATACGATCAATAAGGCGCTGGAGAAATCGACGGGATTTCCACCCTGCCCGTCTCCTTGGGCGCAAATAAAACATACTCTTTCAAGAAGATCAACTCGACGCTGTCCGTGGGGCCGTTTCGCTGTTTGGCGATGATGATCTCCGCGAGATTCTCCTGATCCGGTTCCACCGGGCCATACACGGCAGGACGATAGATGAACATCACCACATCCGCATCCTGTTCGATGGCGCCCGATTCGCGTAAATCGGACAGCATGGGTTTGCGCTCGCCACCGCGCGATTCCACGGCGCGGGAGAGCTGAGACAACGCCAGCACCGGAATATCCAATTCCTTGGCCAGCGCTTTCAAGGACTGCGAAATCTGCGCGATTTCTATCTGGCGGCTTTCGATACGGCCGACGCCGTGCACCAGCTGCAAATAATCGACAACCAGAAGGCCGATATCAAATTCGACTTTGAGGCGCCGCGCCTTGGAACGGATCTCCATGATGTTCATGCCAGGCGAATCATCGATATAGATCGGCGCCTTCTCAAGCGATCCGACCGCATCCACCAACTTGTGCAGCTGGTCTTCCGGCAGCTTGCCGATGCGCACCAGGTGCGCATCCACGCGCGCTTCCGCGCAGAGCAAGCGCATGGCGATCTGCGGCGATGACATTTCCAGGCTGAAGATGCCGACGGGGACGCCATAACCCGCTGCGTAACGCGCCATATTAAGCGCAAAGGCGGTCTTGCCCATGGAAGGCCGGGCGGCTAATATGATCAATTCCGATTTTTGCAGTCCGGACAACAGTCCATCCAGTCCTTTGTAGCCGGTCGGCACCCCGGTGACGCCATCGACCTTGCCATGATAGTTATCGATCATATCCATGGTCTGAAACAGGATCGGCCGCAGATGAGAAAAGGCCCTGCGCTTGCGCTGTTCAGACAGGGCAAAAATCTTCTTCTCCGCCGTATCTATGACATCATGCGCCTCTTCAGCCGCTTCAAAACAGTCCACCTGTATTTCATTGGCGACTTCGATCAATTTGCGCAGCAACGCCTTGTTCAGCACGATGCGGCAATAATGTTCGACATTTGCAGCCGAAGGAATGCGCTCGACCAATTCGGTGAGATAATAATAACCGCCGATTCTTTCCAGATCTTGCAGCTTGCCGAGCTCTTCCGAAACCGTCAGAACGTCGATCGCGTCGCTCTTTTCGAACAAATTGCGGGCAGCCAGAAAGATGCGGCGGTGCGCATCTTTATAGAAACAGCTCTCATCAAGAATTTCAAACACCGTATTGGCTGCATGCGCTTCGATCATCAGAGAACCCAGGACAGCCATTTCGGCTTCCAGAGCCTGCGGCGGCATTTTAGCTATACTGTCATCATTTGCTTTGGCCATAAAGCCTTCACTCAAGAAATTTGTCTAACATGAAGATATTCATCATAAAGGCGGCGCAACAGCTGAACATCCGCCCAGGTCTCCCGTTTGAACTGCGGATAACGCAACAGGGCCGCAGGATGATACGTCACAAGCAGCTGCGCGCCCCGCCAGGCATGCACTTTGCCGCGCAGACTGGAAAGAGGCGCCTGAGAGTTCAGCAAGGTCTGCGCCGCATGCCGGCCCAGACAAAGAATAAAGGCCGGTTTGATCAATTCAATCTGTTTTTCAAGATAAGGCAGGCACATCTCTACTTCCCCTGGCAGTGGATCCCGGTTTGCCGGCGGACGGCACTTGAGAATATTGCAGATATAGACCTCGTCCCGGGTGAGTTGGATGGCTGCAAGGATCTTATCCAGCAGATGACCAGCTTCACCGACGAAAGGTTGCCCCACCTGATCCTCCGTGGCGCCTGGCGCTTCGCCCACCAGCACAATATGCGCATTTTCTTTTCCACTTCCAAAGACAAATTTTTTCCGGGTTTTCCCCAAAGAACATTTTTGACAGGCCGAGATGCCTTGTTCCAGTTCGCTTAAGGTATTGCTCACATGCCACAATTCGACCGGGTTTACAGGTTCATCTTCTACGACCGGCGTGAATCCCGGCCGCGGCAAAGCCAATTCATCACCGTATATCTCGATTTGCTCGCGGATGTACGCGGAAACGCTGGGGGGCTTGTCTTTCATACTTGGACCTGCTGGTTCGCCATCAATGCTTGCACGTTATCGAGGATGCACCCGGCCACTTCCCGTTTGCTCATCTTTGGCCAGGTTTCCTGCTTTCCGGAGCGGTGGATGAGGGTCACAATATTGGTATCCACTTCAAATCCTGCACCCGGCTGCAGCGGGTTATTGAGCACGATAAAATCAAGATTTTTCGCTGCCATTTTCTGCACTGAGGAGGCCACTTCGTTTTCGGTCTCCACGGAAAAGCCCACATGAATGCGCCGGCCTTTCCGGCTGCCGGCCTCTGTGAGAATATCCCGGGTACGCTGCAGCTGCAGATGGCATGTTTCTTCTTTTTTCTTCATCTTATGATCTGAAATGGCTTCAGGACGATAATCACTGACAGCGGCAGCCATGATCAGGGCATCCTGATCCGCCAGATGCTCCTGGACGGCGGCCAGCATCTGCGCAGCCGTTGAGACGCGATGCAATTTGACGCCGGTGAAAGCGCGCTCCTGACTGGGTCCGCTGATCAACGTGACCTGGGCACCGCGCAGAACAGCGCATTCCGCCAGCGCATACCCCATCTTGCCGGAGGAGCGGTTGCCCAGGAAACGCACGGGATCCAGCGGTTCATAGGTTGGCCCGGCTGTGATGAGAATTTTCCGGCCTGTCAAATCCTTGTCAGTGACCACGGCCAGTTTAATGGCATCCGCGATCTCATCCAGTCCGGCGAGCCGCCCCCACCCCACTTCGCCGCAGGCGAGTTCGCCTTCGCCGGGCGTGATCATGATATAACCGTGCTCCTGCAATATTTTTTGATTCTGTTGATGAATGCGGCTGGCGTACATCTCTTTGTTCATGGCCGGACAGAAAATGACGGGCGCGGTTGTGGCCGATAGCACGGTGGTCAAGGCGTTGTCGGCGAGACCATGTGCAAGTTTGGCGATGGTGTTTGCGGTGGCTGGACAAAGGACAACGACATCCGGCCAGCGCGCCCAATCGATATGGACGGTGCCGCTGCCGCCGCATGCCGGAAACAGATCGGTGAGAACCGGATGGCCACTGAGGGTTTCGAAGGTCAATGGAGTCACAAACTGCATGGCGGCTGGCGTCATCATCACGCGCACCTGAGCGGATGATTTTATCAGGGTGCGCACCAGCTCCGCCGCCTTGTACGCGGCGATGCCCCCGGTCACGCCAAGCAGTATTTTTTTATTTGCCAAGGCCAATTTTGATCTCCCTGATTACAGGGATCATTCAGGGTATTCTTTGCTGAGTTTACCTTCCATCATTTCCTGCAAAGCCACCGAAGTGGGTTTGGGGAGCTTGAGATACTGACGATCGACCACGTCCTGACTCACCCCTTCATCGTCATAATTATCGGTGTTGCTCATAGAGGCCGCTTCGGCGTCGAGAACCTTTTTTTGCAGTTCATTGATCTGGCGAGCGCGACGGGCAATCATGATGATCGCTTCGTAGACATTGTCTGCATACTGATCCAGATTATCCAAGGGTAAAGTACGAATCATATTAACTTCCTCCACACAATAAATTACCAACTATCATTTAATCTCTTTGCGATCAGCTGTTTCACGTCTGTGATGGCCTCTTTCAGTACAATATTGGCAACATGGTTGGGAAATCGTTGTCCCAGTTCCAGTTCCATATCCATGCGATGCAGACGTAAAGCAACTTCCTGTTCCGATTCGGTGCCGCGTCCTGACAAGCGCCGCAGCAGAGTCTCCCGGCCCGGCGGATCGAGAAAGATCATCAACGTGTGATCCGGGAAATGTTTTTGAATTGAAAATGCGCCATGGACGTCGATGTCAAAGAAAACAATACAGCCTTGTGCGAGCCAATCCTCAATGGGCTTTTTCGGGGTGCCATACCAGTGATCGTGCACACGTTCATATTCGACCAGTGCGTCCTGTTCGATCATCTGCTGAAAAGTATTATCATCCACAAACCAGTAATCGACGCCATGAGTCTCGAGCGGCCGCTTTTTTCGCGTCGTGGCTGAAATGGAATAGCGGTAGCGGGGATTCCCCTCTTTGAGAATATGTCGGATCACTGTGGACTTGCCACCGCCGGAAGGCGCAGAAATGACCACCAAAAGGCCTTGAGGAATCACGCGTAAAACCCGGTTCTGTTTTATTCAATATTTTGCACTTGTTCGCGAAGTTTTTCGACTTCGTCTTTCATTTCAATAACGAGATGCGATATCTCCGCTGATGAAGCCTTGCTGCCAATGGTATTCGCTTCGCGATTCATCTCCTGGAGGAGAAAATTGAGTTTTCGTCCCGGTGCGGCCTCATTCTGTAAAATCTGTATGAATGCCTTGTTATGACTGTGAAAACGCACGCACTCCTCTGTCACGTCCAGGCGATCTGAGAGAAAGGCAAGTTCCATTTCCAGCCGTCCCTCATCGACGCGTTCCTCCTGAATCAATGCGTGCACGCGTTGGCGCAATTTCTCTATTTCTTCCCGCGGCCGGTTGGCGGAGAGCGATTCGATGGATAATATCATCTTTTCCAGATTTTCGACGCGCTGCATGAAATCGCGCAGGAGTTCTGTCCCCTCGGTCCTGCGCATGGTCTGCAGTTCATCCAAAGCCCTGGTCAGCGCCTCGCGTGTGCATTCCCAAAACAGTTCCGTCTCCGGGGCATTTTCATCCATGACAATAATATCGGGCAGCGACAACAGCTGCCCCAGAGCCACCTCGCCGGCAAGATCAAGTTCCTGCTGCAATTCTTTCACCAGACGATAGTAGGTGGTAGCCAACGGCTTATTCAGCGTCAGCGTTTGCAGATTGGCATTCTGGCTTTGCACGGTGATGGAGACGTTGATGCGGCCTCTGGACAATGTCTTGGCGATGATGTCTTTGATCTGGCCTTCAAAATCTGCCAGAATTCTCGGATTACGCAAAGAGATATCGAGAAAACGATTGTTGACGGAACGAATCTCTACCGTCACTTCGATTTCTTCCTTTTTAACGACCGCGCGGCCATACCCTGTCATGCTGGAAACCATAAGCACTTCCCGAATAAATCAATTAATCAATAAAATAAACAACTATTTTAGTGATTTTTTTAGATATAGTCAATTAATTTTTTACGACTGAAAGGTAATAAAAAGCGCGGTACAGCACACCGCTGCAGCGACGCAAGCGTCTGCCGTATAAAGATGTTATCTGGAACCGCTGTTCATTTCCGGGCGAATTTGCGTTCCTCAAGGCGCAGCCGCAGAGAGATGCGATGTGAATTTTCCAATTCATCGTGTTTGAGGAAGGCATAATCGAGATCGAGTTTGGGTAAGCGCAATCCCGCCCCGGCGGAGAAATAGCCCATATCGGATCCCATGCGTAAAGCGAAGACATTGTGAAACATCCACTCAAGGCCTCCGTGAAAATCGGCACTGAGGTCGCGGAAATGGCTTTGCGCGGCGGTTTTGCGGCCTTCGAAGCGAAGGTCGGTGTCAGCGGCGACGAGCAACCTGCTTTTCAGGGATTTAAAAGACAATGGATAAGCCAATCCGAGTTTTAGTGTGGGGGCAATGAGTTCCCGTTCTCCCGTATCCCAGGCCAGCAGGGTGGTGGTCACATCCTGGAAATTGGCGCCGAGCCGGAGGTTCTTCCAGGGATTCCACAAAGCGCCGACATCAAATCCCAATCCCCAGGCGCTATGGCCGGCGACCCCTTTGTGGACGATTTTGAGATTGGCGCCCCAGGCCCATTTGCCGGGCTGCAATTTGGCATAACTCATGTAGAAAGCGTATTCGGCGTCTGTCGTTGTCCAGGCCACATAGGTGTGATTGGCGCGGACATTGCCATGCTCATCCGTATAGGTGGCGTCCAGGGGAAGATCCGGGCGCGGCACAGCCGTGATGGGAATGTCATCCACCGCCAGCCGCACCAGGCTGAGTCCGAAGGATTCGCGTTTTCGAACCGGCATAGCCAGGCCGAGATAGTCATAATTGACCACGCCGCCAAAACGGCGCGCATGCATGGCGCTGATTTCCGGATAACGGATCAGCGCCAGTCCGGCCGGGTTCCAATATCCCGAAGTGACATCTTCACCGATGGCTGCATACGCCCCTCCCATGCCGAGGGCGCGCCCTCCCACGCCACCGGCCAGGAACTCTCCGGCATATTTTTTAACGCCGACGCCGGCAAAGAGTGCGGATCCGGCCACCATTAGAATGAAAGGGATATATATGAATTTTCGCACGCCTACCTCAATCAAAACGTAATAGAAACAATTTCATCAAAGTTAACAGTTTATTGCAATTATGCAAACAGTTTATGCAAACGCCGTGATGGTGCACAAATTTTGCGCTATTCGTTCGCTTCCGAGGCCAATTGCCGTAATTGATCCAGCTTGTTGAGTGCTTCCAGAGGCGTCAATTGATTGGGATCGAGTTTTTTCAATTCTTCCTGCAGCGAGTGCTCCAGTTCCGCAAAGAGGTTCAGCTGCGTCACCGGCGTCTTTTTATGATGGTGTTGCGCCAGCTTCGGGATGTCAGAAGCGGTGAGCTCCTCGGATTCCAGATTCGCGAGGATTTCGCGCGCCCGGCTGATGACTTCCCTGGGCAAGCCCGCCAGCTGCGCCACGTGAATGCCATAGCTGTGATCACAGCCGCCGGGGATAATTTTGCGGAGAAATACAATTCGGTCGCCCCATTCCTTGACAGCGACATTATAGTTCTTTACACGCGGCAGCACCAGCTCAAGTTCCGTCAATTCATGATAATGGGTGGCAAATACGGTTTTTGCGGCCAGACGCGGGGTATTGTGCAGATATTCCGCCACCGACCAGGCGATGGAGAGTCCGTCAAAAGTGCTGGTACCGCGGCCGATCTCATCGAGAAGAATCAGGCTGCGCGGCGTGGCATTGTTGAGAATATTGGCGGTCTCATTCATCTCCGTCAAAAAAGTGCTCTCCCCGGCCGCCAGATTATCGGACGCCCCCACGCGCGTAAAAACCCGATCGATCAATCCGATGTTCGCCTCGCTGGCGGGTACAAAGCCGCCCATCTGCGCCATGATGACGATCAAGCCGATCTGCCGCAGATAGGTGGATTTGCCGGCCATATTGGGACCGGTGATGATGAGAATCTGTTCTTTTTGCGTATCCACGCGTGTATCATTGACGATGAACGATTCGCCGGCGGGAAGCAGTTTTTCGATGACCGGGTGGCGGCCGTCTTTGATGAACACAGCGTCGCCCTCATTGATCTGCGGACGTATATAACCATTATCGACGGCGGCTTGCGCCAGCGAGGCGAGACAATCGATCTGAGCCAACAGCCGCGCATTCTCCTGCAGCGTCAGCGTATGTTCCAGCACCTTTTTTCGCACTTGATCGAAGAGCCGGTATTCCAGATCGACAATTTTTTCCTCTGCGCCCAGCACCTTCTCTTCGTATTCCTTCAACTCCT
Source organism: Candidatus Zhuqueibacterota bacterium (assembly GCA_963169875.1). Taxonomy (GTDB): domain Bacteria; phylum Zhuqueibacterota; class Zhuqueibacteria; order Residuimicrobiales; family Residuimicrobiaceae; genus UBA2214. The sequence continues at coordinate 1,701 of CAUJEL010000025.1, read as the reverse complement.
GGGTGATATAGCGCTCGGCATTGACCAGGGTCTGCTTGCGGATATAGTAGGCCGGCACTTTGGCGAGATTGGGATTGGTGACTTCGATGTAATAGCCAAACACCTTGTTATAGCTGACCTTCAGCGACGGGATTCCGGTTTGATCGCGTTCCTGCTGTTGCAGCCGGGCGATCCAGTCCTTGCCGCTGTAAGCAATTTCGCGCAATTCGTCCAGTTCCCGGCTGTACCCTTTGCGGATGAATCCGCCATCGGTGATGGACAGGGGCGGATCATCGACCACAGCGCGGCCGATTTCAGCCGCGAGTTCCTCATTGGCATCCAATCCATCGCGGATGCGTATCAGCAACGGCGCTGCAGCGGTATTCAGACTCTCTTTGAGCTGCGCGGCAGCGTGCAGGGATGCCAGCACCGCGTTGGCATCGCGGGCATTGGCGCGGCCGGTGGCGAATCGTGCCATGAGGCGTTCTATGTCCCCAGCCTGGCGCAGAATGCCGGTGATGCGGCTGCGTAATTCATGATTGGAAATCAACTCCTGCACTGCATCCTGGCGTTCATGGATGCCGTCCAGTTGCAGCAACGGATGTGTGATCCAATGCACCAGCATGCGCCCCCCCATGGGTGTACGCGTTTGGTCCAGGACAGACAGGAGCGTACCATGCTTGCGCGCTGTATGTATGGAGTGGATGAGTTCAAGATTGCGCCTTGAACTTGAATCGATGCTCATAAATGCGTCATCGGCGGCCCGGGAGAGGCGGTTGATATGGATGAGTTTTTCGCGCTGATTTTCCCGCAGATAGGCGATGACAGCGCCGGCTGCGCAGACACCGAGGTGCAATTCTTCGATGCCGAATCCTTTGAGGGAAAGGGTGCCGAAATGATCGTTCAGGGTCTCCAGCGCATAGTCATAATTGAAGAGCCAGTCTTCGCGCCTGGTGAATGTGGCTGTGCTTTGATTCTTAATGAGATTCTTGATATCCTGGAATTGAGTTTCGCCGGCCAATATTTCGGCCGGCTGCAGATTGGCAATATTTTCGGATACCTGCTGAGTGGCAATTTCAGCAACCTGAAACTCGCCGGTTGAAACATCGACCGTGGCGAGACCGGTACGAGTTCCGTGAATGAACAGGGCGGTCAGATAGTTGTTGCGTTTTGTTTCCAGCAGGTCATCCGAGACCGCGGTGCCGGGCGTTACCACCTCCAGCACTTCCCGTTTGACAATGGTCTTGGCAAATTTGGGATTTTCCGTCTGTTCGCAGATGGCGACGCGGTACCCGGCTCTGATCATTTTAGCCAGATAGGTATCGAGGGCATGATGAGGAAACCCGGCCAGCGGCACATCCGCCGCTTTGCCATGGGCGCGGGAGGTCAGGGTGATCCCCAGAACTTCGGCGCCGGTTTTGGCATCCTCGAAAAACATCTCATAAAAATCGCCCATTCGGAAAAAGAGAATGGCATCTTTATGCTTGTTCTTGATGGAAAGATACTGTTCCATCAAGGGTGTTTTGGAATTTTCAGGGTTCACGGGATCCTTGCTGTGCATGTAAATCTAGTTCGATCTGGGTTCGCCGGTATTGAGCGCGGAAAGATCGATGCCCCAGTTCAATTTGGTGCGCAAAACATTGAAAAAATCGCGGCGATGGGTATCCACCCATCTTATCGAGTAGGGCGCCTGCGCCACCGTGATGCGATCCTCCTTGCGCA
>CAUJEL010000024.1 GCA_963169875.1 Candidatus Zhuqueibacterota bacterium | reverse complement strand
TGGCCAGATAGAGGCGCGCCATGGTTCCGCTGGTCGAGCCGCCATTATTATCCACAATGTTGCTCAACTGGGCGATGGCGTTTTGATAATCGCCCGTTTCCAGGGTTCGTGTGGCGCGGGCCAATTCAACGCTGGCTGTTTTTTCCGATTTTGTTTGTGAATAATTATAAAAGACCACCGCCGCGGCAATCACAACAACAGCGGCAATGCCTGCCATCAGATACTTGCTGTTTTTTTCCAACCACTCGGTGGCTTTGAAATAAAAAGTGACCAGCTTGTCTTCTTTAAGCTTCTTTTTTGTGATCCGTTTTCTTGGTTTTAGCATCTTCTTCCCAAACCCGAATTTAGTTCAGATGATATTTTTATTAAAACTTGATAATATACAGCCTAATTTTTTTAAATGCAAGGAGAAAAGCGACGCCCTGCGCAAGATTTAATCCGGTCTGGCTTCCCTGGCCGACACGGTAATAATTTCGTAGATATGAGCCGACAGCCCGGAGATAAAAAACAAGAGCAACAACAGAATAAAAATCTCGCCGCCGCGCGTGTTCATGATGCCCAGGAAGCGGCCGAATTTGATGAAGAGAGGCATGGCCAAAACAGCGATCAATATAGAAAGGACCGTGCTCGCTATCAACTTGCTGAGGTTCTCTTTTCCACCAGCAAAGTAGGCAATAATAAAAATTAAAATACCCACTGTCAAGGCAACAATGGAGATGGTTTCATTAATTTGAAACCAAACCAGTAATTCACTGGCTTTTCCTGCATTTGCTGCAGGTGTTGGGTCAGGTATTGGCATATCTTCCCTCAGCAAAAATTGCTGCAGAAAAAAAGGACAGCCGATCGGGCAGGCCGATACGCGTAATGTATTTCATGATTTTATGATTATTCTACACAAAATGCAAGTGATATTTATGGCAACGCCTTGGCGTCAGCCGGCCAGAGGATGTACTGAATGAGGCATTTCCCTTGCAAACGTTCACTATTGCCCTCACGATCCACCAGCAAAGGATTTTCGTCGACGCGGATATGCAGCTCTTTTCCCTGCTTACGGGTCGCCAGGGCGTTGGAGGCGTCAAATTCGAAATCGCGCTCCATGACGTCGCCGCGACGCCCGTTGACAATGTAAATGCGCCCATAATTTTTGCGAAAAAATGCATAAACCTTTTCAAAAGCGTCGTCTGTTACCATAACAACTACTTGTGCGTCGTTCCCCAATTCATCCATCTTGAGAGTTGCCAAATCGTCCCTCACGGTGCCTGGATACCACAAACGACCGATCAACGGATGAAACGTTGTAGAAGCTGGCTGCGGCGAGATGGCAACGCTTTGCAGCGGAAAAGAGAGAAGCACCAGATTGATCCGTGCGGGCCAGAAATCTGTGGAACTGCGCAAAATCTCAATCGGACAGACTTCGATATAGTCAACCGGAACGCCATTTCGATGGGTAAAGGTAAACAAGAAATGCGAGCCAACCTGGCGAAAGGGAATCCCCGTCAATATCGTGTAATAGGCTACCACTTTTTGCCAGGCCACGTCTGTCACCAACGAAGTCAACTTGAGGGGCTTGGCATTGGGAAAGGTGGTGAGTATTTTTTGATCCAGAGACTTGATGGCGACTGGATCCGGTTTTGCTCCGGGATAGAGAAATTGTGAAAAATTCTCCGGACTCAACACGATTTGCGCAAAGCTGCTCATCCATTGAGTCAGTACGAAGCAGCATATTATGATGATTACGCGGAACATCTGCATCCCTCCTGCTGATTTCCCCATGCGCCAGCGATTCGTCTCTTCGTCATCAGATCACTTCATCTCCCAGGAAAAACAGCTGCGTTTGCCGGTATGACAAGTCGGACCGACGGGGAGCACACGGATCAGCAAGGCATCCCGGTCGCAATCGCTGTACATTTTCACAACGTTTAAATAATGGCCGGACGATTCTCCTTTGGTCCAATATTTTTTTCTCGAACGGCTCCAGAAGGTGACTTTGCCCCCTTCCAGCGTCATCTGCAGACTTGTTTCATTCATGTAGCCCAGCATGAGGATCGCCCCATCGGAATCATCCTGAATAATGGCGGGGATGAGTCCCTTATCGTCATAGTGCAAGCTCTTGACAAAATCTGACTGATCGATCAATTCATATTCGGACATGGATTCCTCTTTCTTTGAGATATGCTTTTATTTCTGCCATACTGTTGTGGCGGTAGTGAAAAACCGAGGCCGCCAATGCCGCGTCCGCGCCAGCCTCTGCAAAGACATCGTAAAAATGGCTGATATCACCGCACCCGCCAGATGCGATCACGGGTATCTGCACCTGTGAGCAAATCGCCGCGGTTAGGTTGATATCATAACCATCCCTGGTGCCATCCCGATCCATGGAAGTTAGCAGAATCTCCCCCGCTCCCTTTCGCTCAACCTCGCGGGCCCACTCCACGGCATCCAGCGGTGTGGCGGTGCGGCCGCCGTGAATGTAAACCTGCCAGCTTTGTGCGGCTGTTTTTCGGGCATCGATGGCGACGACAACTGCTTGACTGCCGAAATGATCAGCGCACAGGCTGATCAATCCCGGATCGATAACGGCGGATGTGTTAATCGCTATTTTATCAGCGCCGCTCTGCAGTAATTTCCGGGCATCTGCAACCGTGCGCACACCGCCGCCAACCGTGAGCGGCATGAATACTTTTTCCGCCGTCTGCGCTACTACATCATAGATGATATCACGGCATTCTGCGGACGCCGTGATGTCGAGAAATACCAGTTCATCAGCGCCCTGTTCATCATAAAATTGGGCCTGTTGAACCGGATCGCCGGCATCCCGCAGATTGACAAATTGCGTGCCCTTGACGACGCGCCCGTCTTTGACATCAAGACAGGGAATGATTCTTCTCGCCAACATGCGCGGTCACTCCTTTTTCAGACTCAATGCGACCAGATCACGGAAGGCCACTTTTTTTTCATAAAGCGCCTTGCCCACGACCGCACCTTCCAGATTCTCCGGAGGGGATGTACTCAATTGTTTAAAATGTTCCAGCGTGGCAAACCCTCCGGAAGCGATGATTTTCATGGTTGTATTTCTGCATAACTCTGCCGTTCCGGTGAAATCCGGGCCGGTCATGGCGCCATCGCGGCTGATGTCGGTATAAATCACCCGCACCACACCACGCTGCTCCAGCGACCGCGCCGTCGGGATGAGCCTTGCCGCGGTTATCTCTTCCCACCCCTGGATGGCTATCCGGCCCTGGCGGGCATCCAAACCCACGATGACCTTATCCGCAGAACATGTTTTCAGGATCTCATCCAGCAGGTCCGGATTTGTCAATGCGACAGTGCCTACGATGATACGGGAAACGCCCCAATCCAGCCATTCAGCGGCGTCTTTCAGTGTGCGGATGCCACCGCCTAATTGAATTTGCATTTGCTGGTCATGGACCATTTCGCGGACAATATTGCGGTTGTCGCTGCTCACCGAGAAAGCGCCATCCAGGTTCACAATATGCAGCCTTGTGGCACCCTGGGTGCGCCAGAACTCGGCCATTTTTTGCGGATGCTTTTCGTATATGGTCACCCGCTGACGATCCCCTTGCACGAGCCTGACACAGGCGCCGTGAAGAATATCAATCGCTGGTATAAACTCCAGAATGCCTCCTATAAATCAACATAGTTCTGCAACAAAACCAACCCATTGCGCTGCGATTTTTCCGGATGAAATTGAATGCCAAAGATATTTTCCCGCGCAATGGCCACGGTGTACGAATCGCCATACTCAGTGCTTGCACGAATGCAGGTAGATTCGCGCGGTGCTGCATAATACGAATGGGCAAAGTAGAAAAACGCCTGATCCGGCAGATTTTTGAACAAAGGGGACTGAGATTCAATCTGCACCTGATTCCAGCCGAGATGGGGCACTTTCAGGGTCCGGGGAAACCGCTTTACCTCTCCCGGAAATACGTCCAATCCCGCAATGCCCGGCGATTCTTCGCTTCCCGAAAAGAGAACTTGCATGCCCAGGCAGATACCCAGGAAGGGTCTGCCGCTATCGATGTACGCCATCAAGGCATCCTTCATTCCCAGGGCGTTCAATGCGGACATGGCCTGGCCGAAGGCGCCGACACCGGGCAGGATGATTTTATCGAATTCATTGAAGGCCGATGGCGTTGTAATCATTTGCACCTGGGCGCCACAATGTTCGAGCGCTTTGGCAACACTTCTCAAATTGCCTGCGCCGTAATCCACAATACCGATGTTCATTTCAGCGTTCCTTTTGTAGATGGAACACCCGATTGTTCAGGATCAATGGCGTTGGCCGGGCGCCCGGCCAACGCCAAAGCTTTCATGGCGGCCTCCAGAAAGTTTTGCTGATTCTCCCCCATTAAAATAAACAGGGGCAACGGCAGGCGCGCA
>CAUJEL010000023.1 GCA_963169875.1 Candidatus Zhuqueibacterota bacterium | reverse complement strand
GAGGCCAACATCGCTGAGATGATCTGTTTTGAATTGGGTGCCGCGGTCGTTTTCCAGGCCGCCTAGAAAGTAGGGGCGCAGTTCGAGATTGCCGCCCATCTTCAGGCCGGCCAGACCCTGCAGTGTGCCCGCTTCGGAGAGGCGGAAGATGCCGCCACCGCCGAGATGACGCGGGATGAGTTGCCAGTAGACGTGCTCATTTTTGCGGCGGATCATGCGCGCGAAATTGATGCCCCAGACAGAGGTGTCCTTTTCGGCGAAACGCAGGGTTTTCCAGGGAATGGCGATTTCGAGGAACCAGCCCTCCGCGTTGATGTGCGCCTTGCACTGCCACGCCGCGTCCCAGGCGGGATTATAATCGCGGCCTTCGTTGGCCAGTTGGGCGTCGCGTTTGGAGCCGTGGGCGTTGGTGATAAAGTAATAGCCGCTACGCCGGTCGTGATAGGTGTCGAGGACGATTTCGAAATAATCGTCGTCGTCGACCACGCCATCGCGTCGCATCTCCCGGGCGATGATCTTTTGCGGCTCGGCGTCGAAACACTTGATGCCGAAGTAAAGGTTACTTTTGTCGAAGAGCACGCCTACCTCGGTGCGTTCGCTGGCGGGACTCCCTTCCAGGGGTTCCCGTTGCAGAAAATCGCCCTGAAACTCAACCGATCTCCAGACGGGCTCATCCAGCCTGCCATCGATTTTTATCTCATCGTTCAGGGGGATGGCGGGCAGGATGCGCTTGCCGTTTTGATCGATTTGATCAGGACCATGCGCTATCGGGATTTGGCTGGACAATTCAGCCTTCGCGGCGGTTACGTAAGTGCACAGTATGAGTGCGTAAAACACCAGTTTCTTTATTAGTGCCTTCATTCAACTCCCGGGTTCAATAACAAAAAAGTATACAGTGCGATACATGACATAAGACGTGAAAGGGAAAGAAAAGTTCATTTATATCCCTTGACCGGAAATAAAATACAGAATATATTAAAACAGAATTACGCACCGCCAAGAGCGCAGAGATACGCAAAGAAAAGGAAACTAGCGAATGCGCTAAACAGCGGCCAACTCAATCAAGGAGAAAAACGAAATGCCTCAATGCATACTCGTACTCATGATTCTGGCTTCTGCGGTCTTTTCGCAAAGTCAGCTCAAGGTCCTCTCCTATAACATCATGGGAATGAAGCCGGGGAGTTATCCCGAGCATCGTCTGAATATCATCATCCACTACCTGAAAGCGCTCGATCCCGATATCATCGGGCTGCAGGAAATCAATGAAGATCCCCAAACCGGACTTTTGAGTAACCAGGCACGCCTCATTTCCGACTCTTTGAGCGCCCATTTTGGCCGGGTGTATCATTACTACTGCCAGCAGACGCATATGGCCTGGGATTCACAATTCAGCGAAATGGTCGGGATCATCAGCAAACATCCGGTCTATCAACAAGGGTATCATCAATTGCCCAAAGGGGCATTTCCGCGAAAGGTGCTTTGGAACCAGATTCTGACACCGCTGGGCATGGTTAATTTCTTTAATGCTCATCTTGATGGGGAGGGTACGGGCGCTGCCGGTCTGCAAGTGCAGCAGCTGATGGATTATGTCGTGGATCGCGATGCGCAATTCCCGGCCAAAGCGACCATCATCACCGGCGATTTCAACAATATCCCCGGCTCTGATCCCATCCAGCAAATGGCGGCCAATTCTTGCATGGACACCTGGCCGCTCCTGCACCCGCTGCTGCCCGGATATACCGTCCCTATCGACGCGCCCAATGCGAAAATCGATTATGTGTTTTTCAAGAGCACCAAACTCAAACCCGATTCGGCGCGCGTCGTCATGAACGAGCGTTTCCGCGGCACCTGGCCGTCGGACCACTGCGGCGTGATGACGGTTTTTTCCGTGGACCCCGCGGAAGTGCAAACAGCAAATAAAGTCGTCGAATCGTTTCATCTCGCACAAAACCACCCGAATCCGTTCAATGCGCGCACACGGATCAATTATCACCTGATGCAGCGCGGTCCTGTGACGCTGCGCGTGTATGACATGACCGGCGCGGAAGTGGTGACCCTGGTGCATGAAATTCAAGGGCCGGGCGAACATACGACTGTTTTCGAGGCAACCGGGTGCGCCGCCGGCCTATATTTTTATCGGCTCATCACGGAAAGCGGTGTCTTGACAAAGAAAATGCTGGCGATAAATTAGAAAGGGAAAAAGCATGAAAGTCAGTGCCTATATATTCATTTCGACGCGCCATCCGCGTTTGGTTGTACAAACCGTGCGAAAAATTCCCGGTGTGACCAGGGCAGATGCGCTCTTCGGCACACCAGATGCTATTGTCCTTGTTGAGGGCGAGGATATCGCGGCAATGGATGCGATCATCGACAAGATTGTGGGGGTGCCGGAAGTACTGGGGACTGATTCAAAAGTGGCAAGATGGATAGAATAGAAATCCCCTAACCCGGATAAACAGGAATTATTGTAGCGCGAGCAGCCTGCTCGCGCTTCTTTTCTTCGCCATTTAGCGCAAAAGATAACTCTTAAGGCTACTGATACTGAATTTTTCATTTTAATGGATGAGAGGCGATCATGAAAAAGTATAACTACTTGCTGATACTTTTAATAGCAGGAGCATTTTCATTATTCACAAAATGTACCAAGACGCCGGAGTATGTACCTGCATCCGGGAAGCTGCTCGATATGACCTATGTTTTTGATGAAAAGACCATTTACTGGCCCACGGCCGATCCTTTTGTGCTGGACAAGCTCAACTGGCGCGTCGTCGAGGGCGGCTGGTGGTACGCCTCCAATAACTACCGTGCCTCCGAACATGGCGGCACCCATGCTGATGCACCCGTCCATTTCCGTGAAAACGGGAGAACCATCGATCAGATTCCTCTGCATGAATGGATCGGTCCGGCTGTCCGAATCGATGTGACGGCAAAATGTGCGGCGGACAAGGATTATATGCTGTCGGTGGATGATATCAAAGCCTGGGAGGCGGTGTATGGCAGACTGCCGCAGGATGCCTGGGTGCTGATGTATACCGGCGTTGATACCAGGTATTATCCGGATAAACAGAGCGTCCTTGGCACGGAGAAACGCGGGGCAGGGGCTCTGCCGGAATTAAGTTTTCCGGGTTTCTCCCCCGAGGTTGCGGAGTTTCTCGTGGCTGAAAGAAACGTCAAGGGCATCGGACTGGACACGCCGAGTATTGACCGCGGCAAATCAAAAGACTTTAGGGTGCATCGCATCTGGTTTGCCGCGGACAAGGTGGCGGTTGAAAATGTGGCCAATCTCGACAAATTGCCGGACCGCGGGGCGGTGCTTTATGTGATGCCCATGCTGATCAAAGACGGCACGGGCGCGCCGGCGCGCATCTTTGCGATGCTGCCCTGATTCCTTATTCCTTGCACAATCATCCGTCAGTAGATGGCGGCCAGAATTGATTTGGCACTCTCCAGTGCAGGTGAGTTGCCGCACCATTGCACAAATTGGCGCAATACCCGGGCCGCGTTATCATTATCTCCCAGGCTCCACAAGGAGGCACCCAAATTATAGAGAGCGATGCAATTATGATCATCCAGGGCCAGGCTTTTTTTCGCGGATTCCGCCGCTTCCTGGAATCGTTGCAGTCCCAAAAGCGCTGAGGCGCGGTTGGCATAAGGCATGGGGTGGTCTGGCAAGAGTTCGCAGGCGCGTTGCCCTTGTTCAAGCGCCTTGTGAAAATCCCGCCGCGCCAGATTGCAGCGCATGATGTTGAGCCAGGCAAATCCGGCATCCGCATCGAGATCGATCGCTTTTTGCAGATATATTTCCCCTTGCTGCATGTCGCCACTTTCCACCAGGGCCTCACCGAGCAAGGTCAAATAGGAAGGATTATCCGGATCTTTATCCAATACGTTTTTAAGGATCTTTGCGGCTGCGCTCCAATTGCCTCGGCCTATCAGACTATTGGCCATTTCCAGGAGAGAAAGCAGGCCGGGATCTTCGGGCGGTTTGAATCCGCGGGGCTCCTCTGCTTTTCGAGCTTGCAGACACTCTTCCCGCGCCCGTCTGGCCAACTCATAATTCGCATCCAGTTGCAGGGCTTTATCAAAGCAAACAATAGCCTCTCCAATTTTTCCAGTGGTTTTGAGCGCCACGCCCTTGTTATGCCAGGCCTTCTTGTATTCGGCATCGATATGTTCGATGATATGATCATAACAGGCGATGGCCTCTTCAAACCTGTTCAGATTCTTCAAGGCGATGCCTTTGTTTACCCAGGCCAGAGAAAAATCCGGGGAGCGCGCGATGGCCTGGTCATGATATTTTATGGCCTCTTCATACCCGCCCGGATGGTGACGCTCAAAGCCGGCGTCATTTATTTTTTCCGCCTCGCCCAATTCCATGTGCTGGAATCCGGAGATGATTTCGCGCAGTAGCGTGGCAACACACTCTCTTTGATACGCTTCCAGCTGAAACAGACTCGCTTCCGGGGATGTTTTTAGCAGATCGCGAAAAAACCGGCGCTGGTAGGCGGAACCATCGGACCGGGCGATCATGCCGAAAAGCGCTTTCCATTCGAGATAGTCGTTAAAGAAACTCGTCACCTGGGGATCGAAGCGCGTTTGCCAGAGCTGTTCCAGGTCTTCCAGGGATATGCGTGCGTAGGCATCATCGATCAGGCGCTTCCAGGTCTCCGGTGCTGTATGATCAAATAAATCCTCGACGGCGCGCAGCAATTCTTCCAGTTCACTTTGTTGCGGCATATTCATTCTCCTGATTTTTGCCAGTCTCGACAGCTGACAGGGTATTAAGTAAAAAGCCCGCAGTCGATGTTCTCTCATCGGGGGTTATCCCGCTGGCACAGATGGCGGCGAGCAGGGAATCCCATTGATCGGGCACCTGTGGCAGGTGTTTTGTCAATTGCAGATATTGCTGCAGGCCCGTGTTTGCCGGCAGAGCGCGCAGCATGGCACAAAAAGTTTCTTTGAACGTGTGGGGATTAGGCCACTGTCCGAGAGCGTCGATATCCATGGTACGGGCAAGTTGTGCCAGCACCACGCGTTCCCGGGCAAAGTCGATCACATCTTCATCAAGAGCCTGCACGGTTGCCAGATAGGCTTCCGTGATATGCGGTTGATTGATTCGCACGCTCGCTTCGGAGAGAAAAGCAAATGCCAATGCCTGACCGGCCGGCTGCGAAAAGATTTTCAAGGCAGCATCCGCCCACACGCCTAACAAGCCGGGATCGGCCTGGAGAAGTTCGAGCTGCAGCAATCCCGAGATTGTCTTAAAGATGGAGAGCTTGTCATCGTCTGTTGATGCGTAACCAATGGAAGTTTCTGTTTCCCGGGTATGCTGGCGAGATTTTCTTAAATTGAACAGTTCAGCCAGAGATCGTTCATAGTGTAGCGGAACAGTAAATGCTTGCAGGACGCCTTCCCGCCACCGGGCGAACTGTGGTTCATCCAACCGCGTGCTCATGGCCAGGAGCCAGAAAAACCAGGTTCTCTGCCGCTCGCGATCATCATTCACCACGCCCAGTTTCAGTGTGGCGGCAAAGCAGGCGAGGTTTTCGGTCTCATCAGGCCGGTTCCAGGCGAGATTTTCCACCCAAAAGGCCAGGATTCGATCCGCCAGATAACCGGCCGGCGGAGTCTGCAGGCCGAACTCTTCAGCGAGAAGCGCGCCCAATTTGCGGTTGCTCTGCAGCAGCCGCTGCGCCTGTTCGCCGGCCGCCACTTTGAGCTGCTCCACCTGAGCCTGTTCAGGAATAGTTGAATCGCACCTGTTTTCTTCATCACCGCAGGCGGGTTTGGATCGCTCTCGATCCGGTTCGGGAACCGGGGGAAGAGAAACATTGAGCAACGCATAGCTCAAGGCCGTGCGCTCGTCCAGTTTCAGATGCCAGTTGATTTCCATGGACGGCGCGAGGATGCTGCGCAAACGTCCCAGCCAGAACAGGGCCTGGTCCATTCGCTCATACTGTAAAAATATCTCAATCAGCGCCGTCACGACGGACGAGGCCGGTGTATCTTGCAGCCGGCTGAGGCGCTGCGCCAAATCATACAGGATAAGGTCGACATCCCTGGTCGGGTGCAGCGCCTGCAGCGTCCGGCAGAATTCGAGATAGTCGCTATCGCTACGGAGGCTGTTCCCCCATTGTGACAGGGACGTGTGAAGGGACGGCAGCTCGCCGAGGCGGCGCAGGCTGAAGAGAATTTGCAGACGCGTTTCATGCGTCATGGGGCCGAGATCGAAGGTTTGCCAGGATTGGGAGGATATGCTTTTTCGCATCTCAGCGGGGAGGAGTGAATAATAAAAAAGGATCTCTTCGTCCCGGGTGTCGCGCTGCGTCGATACGCGTTTGAAATAAGCTGTCATGTCCCGGCACAGGCCGTCATTCTCCAGATGCCAGGTTTGCGGAGAAGAATCGGTTAACGTGCCCAGGGCGCGTTGGATCGCATATATCCAATTCGATTGCGGAGGCGTGAAATGGCCGGCGTCTTCATCCGCCAGAAAATTTAAGGCCCCCGCCCCATCTTCACAAGGATCTTCAAGAACAGGGACGGCGGGAAACTGGCCGCCGGGTTCTGCATCGTGTGCCTCGAGATCCGGCAAATTGAGTTCCGGGATCGTGAAACCTGCGGGCCGGAGCCAACGATAGGCGCGGCTGCACAGCCTGATTAATTCTGATCGCGCATTGGTTCGCGGCATGACACGAATGGTCTCGCGCAAATCTGCGGCCAGAGCGGATGCCTGCGTCAGACCGTGACGAACAGCCCGGCAGCAGAGGGCGAATTGGCCCAGGCCACGCCAATAGGGATCGTCGATTTGCAAAAGGAGGCGCGCCAGGCCGTTGACCAGCTGTGGCGAAAAGTGCGCGGTCCCCGCCAAAAACAACAGGATGCGGACGCAGGTGTCCTCCGGTTTCAGGGCAATCAATATGTTCAGATAGTCTGGAAAATCCCGGCATGCCAGGCGGTCGGCCAATCTCAATTGCGCACGCAGGGTTTTCCGGGTATGGGGCGGTTTGGCGCGCAAAAAAGCGCGGACGAACTCTGCGGCGGAGGTGAGATCATTGCGATCCAGGGCCAGATGCGCCTCCCGGACAAAGCAGACGCCAGCCTGCTCCACAGGCAGCCGGTTCGAGATGATTCTTATGGCCCTGGCGATATGCCCTGATTCTATTTCTTCCTGGATTCGTTTCTCAACATCAGAAGAGTCGGATGAAAACACATAGCCCCAGGATACCAGCGACATAACGGCATACCGGACGTTAGCTTCTTCGCGGGCGGCAGCCAGGCCCAGTTCGAGAATCTCCAGCATGGTCTCCTGGCTGAAGGCCGTGCAGATGAAATCCAGGTATTCTTGTGAAATCAGATTTTCGAACAGATTTGTAAACAACCGGCCTTGATACTCATGATAGGGCATCTCAAGGCAGGCGCGCGGATTTGTTTTTATCGGCGTTTTGCCGCCGTGATAGGCCTGGTCATGAAAACAGGCAGCCAGAGATTTATGGGCGGATACCCGATCCTGTTCATGCGAAAGATACCGGGTGAAAATGACGCGGCTGACGAGTTGATGAGAAAACGACAGCAGCAGAGCCTCTTCCGCCTGAAACAGGGTCAGGTATGGGTCGATATCTGCGCGCAAACGGGACCAGACTATCACGGGCAACTGGTTCACAGCCGGGGAATCCGGCGAACGTTTAAAAAAGTCAGAGAGCACCTCCTGGTCAGCCGACAAAACGGCCAGCAATTCATCCTCGCTCAGGCCATTCCGTGAAGCGGTGAGATATGCGAGTGTACGTGACACCAGCACGTTGCCGTGATGTTCAGGCAGTTCCAGCCGCGCAAACAGATCATTCATCAGTCCAGCGATATCTTTTGCCAGAATCTCGATGCCAGCAAAGGAGTGCCAGCGTTGCGCCGTAGCAAATGCCAGCCAGAGATAGAGCGGCCAGGGACAGCCGGCAAACTTGTCCATGATTTCCCGGCGCTGCGGCGGCTGCAGGGTTCTCCCTGCTTCGCGCAGCCACTGATCCAGAAGCGCTTCAGCGTCCGCGGCCGTCATGGACTCAAGCGGGACAAAGGCCGCGGCTGGCATTCTTTGCAACAACAGGGAAAGATAGTCGGGGGTTGAATCATTCTGATTCACTGCTTCATGGGACAAGGAGACGACCAGCTTGACATGGACTGCCAGTTTGTTCGGCAGCCAGGACATGCAGGTGAGCGGATCCGGGGATTGCAGCTGCTCCAGCGCATCATTGAACACGACAATTTTTTTCGCGTGGGATTCCGCAGAAAGAAGTTGTGTGAACAATTCCGCCAATTGATGGTATGCAGATGGTATTATGGGCGGGCTGGCAGCATCTCTGCGGCTGATTTCACTGCACAATCCCTGAAGAAGCGTGCGAACCGTGGTAGAAGCGGGCGTGGCGCCAATGGATCGAAGAATGACATCTGTGGATTCGCCGTGCGTTTCTTTGAGGCGTTGTGAAGCTTTGGCCATGATGGCGGATTTGCCGCTCCCCGGCGGCCCATGGAGGATCAGAGGGTGCTGAGCAGGCCCGTTGATGTAATCCTTGATCTGACTGAGGATTGCGGATTGTCCCACGAAAAGGCGTGCACGTCCGGCATAGAAAGCGGTATGATCCGCTACTTCACGGGCTTCGGGATCAGCGGCCGCGGGTTGGCTGGCTTCTCTCTCGATGACTTGTGCCAGGCATGCGTAGACCTGATCGCACAGAGCATCCAGATAGTCCAGGCTTGGGCGGTCTTGTTCCCAATTAACCGCATATTCATAAACGTTTTTGGGAAGCCGTTGGCGCAGCTGCTGCTTGAGTGAAATCAAGCGATGTTGCGCATCTGTGTCATCGTCGGTATAATCCCGTGCAGCGGGGTTTTGGGGAAGATGGTTGATCTCACGAAAAAAGCAGAACACATGTTGATCGGCATCCGGGACCTTTAAAGCGCCCTGAATGATTTCCTGGTGGGTGGCGGATGCTTCATATTTGATGCGGC
Source organism: Candidatus Zhuqueibacterota bacterium (assembly GCA_963169875.1). Lineage (GTDB taxonomy): Bacteria > Zhuqueibacterota > Zhuqueibacteria > Residuimicrobiales > Residuimicrobiaceae > UBA2214. The sequence continues at coordinate 42,837 of CAUJEL010000023.1, read as the reverse complement.
GTGCGTCAGCGCCGTCCCAGTGGGCATTTTCAATGCCCTGCAGCAACAGGTGGCGCAGCGTCCGCTCTGTTTCATCCCAGACTTTTTTATCGCGGAACATGCCTTCGCGCGGCAGCAGGCAGTACTCGGCAGGCACGGCATTGTCATCGCGCCGGTACCATTCGAACAGGTCCCTTTGGGCGGATGTTGACAGGGTTTGCAGCAGTTCTTCGAATTCTGAAGCGGCGATTTTTTCCGGCAACGGCCGCCAGCCATAGCGGTTTCCCAGGAGGATGATAAAATTTGGACGGGGTGTTATCGTTTGACAGCGTTTGAGTTCCTGCAGACAGATGGTGATGGTCTTTTGATTGACCGCGGCTTCTTCGCTGATGCCCCAGCGCAGATCGATCGCCTGAAAGCGGGTGTGGTATTGGGCGCTCAGGGCGTCAAGCCTTGGAAACACCTTTTCCCTGAGCGCATTGCGTTCTGCTTTTAAGTCGGAAAAAGTAGAACTGACGAAAAGACGAAAGGCCGGCGGCGTCATGGATTGGACCCTAACCCGGATAAACCGGAATCAAATGCCGGACACCTCAAAGCTGTCCGGCATTTCTTGACCATTCTGCGCAAAAGAAACTATTAAGCCACTCAAAGGGAGCGGGTAAGAATCACTCCAGACAACCCGGATTTTTCCTCGAACAGTACGGCTGTGCGAGGTCGGGGACTCTTCTTTATTATATAGAGAACCATGAAAATATGCAAGCGATATATCCATCCCGGTCTCGGTTCCAGAGATCGCATTGTGCTCATATCGATTCACCCTTGAGATATAAACGCGAATATCAAAGTTGAATTAGCACATGACCCCGGGCCATATTTAGTTAGAATCGAGTCTGGATAGGTACAAGCGGCAGTCGGAGGGGATAGCTCTGGAACAGTAAAATTTCGTGAGCGGGGATAACCTTGAAGGCAAAACCCCCGGGGCGAATGTTCCGCCCCAGGGGTGCAAGTGGACATAGTAATCACAAAATTAAACTCAGATTCAAATTCGGTCTTTTTAGTTCTGCGCCGCCTCAAATCGCTGCGCCACATCTTCCCAGTTGATGATATTGAAAAACGCCTTGACGTAATCGGCGCGACGGTTCTGGTAGTTCAGATAGTAGGCATGCTCCCATACGTCGAGCACCAGCAGCGGTACCACTCCGCTGACAAAGAGGTTCTGGTGCTTCTCGACCTGCATCACCAGGAGTTTTTTCCCCATGGGATCGTAGCCGAGCACACCCCAGCCGCTGCCCTCCACCTTGGTCGCTGCCGCGATATAGTGCGCCTTGAAGGCGTCAAAGCTGCCAAATTCCTTGTCGATGGCTGCGGCCAGCTTGCCCGTGGGAACACCGCCGCCATTGGGTTTCATGTTTTTCCAGAAAATGGCATGCATGAGATGCCCGGATCCGTGAAAGGAAACCTGCGAAGAGTAGTAGGAAACCAGATCGTAATTACTGGTTTCGCGCGCCTGCGCCAGCGCCTTCAAGGCCGCGTTCAATCCGTTGACATAGGCGAGATGGTGCTTGCCGTGATGCAGCCGCATGGTCGCTTCGTCGATATGCGGTTCGAGGGCATTGTAGGCATAAGGCAGTTCGGGCAGGATATACTCGCCCGATTCATTGGTGACCATATCCTGGTTGGGGCTCACCGCATACAGAGACGGCACAGCCAGCAACGTAACGGCGGTCAAACAGATCATCAAGATGCTTTTTCTCATGGTAGTATCCTTTATCAATGAAAACATTCCTGTTATTTTCAACTGAAACAACAGGAATAAGGGGACAGGAATTCCCGGGAATCATAAGATGGCGGGCTGAAAAAGCAATTTGCTGTCGCAAGGGCAGGCTTTTTGCCAGGCAAGGCAGGTGCAGCAGGCAGGGATGAGGGGACAGGCCAGGAGACGGCGGGCCGACGTCTGCCGTCAGCCTGCCGTGGTCTAAAGGTCTTATAATTCGACGATGACGATCTCCTTGACGCCGTTGCGCAGGATCTCGATGCTGATGCGCTGTCCGGGCTGGAAATCAGCCAGGCGGTTCATATACTCATAGATGTCGTTGACCGGTTTGCCTTCCATGGCCACGATGATGTCGCCTTTTTTCATGCCGGCGCGGGAGGCCGGGCGGTCCGGCATCACCATGTCCGCGCGCAAACCCTTGATGCCGGAGGCGGTGAAATCGGGCATGATGCCGAGGGTGACCTTGAAGCGCCGCGACGGCGCGGGCTGCGACTTGGGTCCCGCCTCCTGAAACGTCAGCTTTTCCGGCCGGTTGGCCAGGGTGACGGCCGTTTCATAAACAAAGTCGGCCACAGTCTTTTCCCCGGGAAGATTCAACGTTTCAATGTCGTCATCCGGCGTATGATAGGTTTCGCCGATGCTGGTCATGAAAAACAGAACCGATAGATCCTTGCCGTAAAAAGCGGCGTGATCCGAAGGTCCGTAACCCTCCGGCGACAGCGTCGGCTTCAGATTGTGCTGATTGGCCAGGGACTGGACGGTTTCGGCCAGATCGGGTGCCGTGCCCGTGCCGCCGATGTTGAAGGCTCGGGTTTCCTCGTTGAAGCGGCCGACCATGTCGAGGTTGATCATGATCTGAATTTTACGGATGTCGACGAGGGGATTTTCGGTGAAATATTTGGAGCCGATGGTTCCCATCTCCTCGGCGGCAAAGGCGATGAAAACGATGCTGCGATTGATCTCCTGCCGGTGGGCCGCCATTTTTTCGGCGAGTTCGAGGACCGCGGCCACGCCCGAAGCGTTGTCATCAGCGCCATTGTGCACCGCCAGGGTGTCGGGGCGGCGCGAGCCGGATCCCGGACCACCCATGCCCAGATGGTCATAATGCGCCCCAATGATGACGTACTGATCCTGCAAAACCGGATCGCTGCCCGGCAGCATGGCCACGACATTGTGCGTCTCGCCCATCTGGCGCAGGATTTCGCTTTGCGCTTCGACCTGAACCGGCAGGGTCAGGCTGGCGGGCTTGCTGGTTTGCACCAGGGCTTCTTCCAGTCCGGTCACCGTGTGGCTTTGCGATGTCAATATTTTATCGGCTACGCGGCGGGTGATGTGCAGCACCGGCAAGCCAACCGCGACCGCGCCCTGGTCCGCATTGACCTGCAACAGGGCATCTTCCACATCGGTTTTCGCACCGGATACAAAGAGAATGCCGCCGGCGCCGAGATCTTTGGCGGTCTGCACTTTTTTACGCAGGCTGCGATACGGTCCATAGGGATCGTTGCCGGCGCCGCTTTCGGGGCCGTCCCGCAGGATCAGAACCCATTTCCCGTTCACATCCAGGCCTTCGTAATCGTGCCAGGCAAGGGAATCGGTGGAGAAATCAAATCCATAGCCGGCAAAAACAACGTCCGCCTTGAGGGTGCTGTTTTCGGAAAAGCCCAGGGGATTGAAATCAAGGCCGGGCGTCATTTTTTCACCGTCCACGCTCAGAGCGTTGTTGGGACCGGGGACCAGGGCGATCAATACCTCGAAGGTCTGGAAACCCTGCTCGCCCAAGAGCTGCAAGCCGGAGGCGGCGAACTCTTTTTTAATATATTCGGCGGCCAGGATGGCTTCGGCGCTGCCGGAGCGGCGGCCTTTGAGTTCGTCACTGGCGAGATAGCTGATGTGCTGCTGTAATTCTGCAACGGTGATTTCGGCCTCGATGGTTTGGCCGCACACCGGCAGCGGATTTGTGGCCACCCATAGTGATAAAACCACGAAAATATATTTGTTCAAACGCATATGCTATCCTTTTACTTTTTTTCTGTTTTAAGTATTAACCGCCTGGCGCGGAACCCGTAAAGATAATCAGCCCGGTGATCAACGGCAACAGTTTTTCATTCATGAGCGGCGGGGAGGTGCAGGTTGCGGTCAGTGCGGCCGGGCGCAGTGCTGGATGATGCGATTGGTGATCTGCAGGACCAGGGCATCGGGAACGCCGTTGCCGTGACGGGAGCGCATGCGCATGTCGCACATCTCGTTGACGAAATCGACGACCTGCAGGGCGCCATCGTGGTCAATGGCGATCTCGGTGGTGAAGAAATCGATTTTTGTGGTTTGCGCGATATGGTTCACAATTTCTTTCATTTTTTGCAGGGTCTCTTGCGGCAGTTGGCCAGGATGGACAGGTTGGTATAAATGGGTCAGGTCATCCCACCAGCACGGCACGATGTGATCGATGATGAAGAAAACGCGGAACCAGGCGCGGCGGTCGAGCAGGGTTGCGGGTTCGACTTTTTTCTGCAGGATCACTTTGCCGGTGGGGCTGCATTTGAGGGCTTGACTGATGTCCTGGGACCTGGCGGCATCAAGGATGACGCCTTCGCCGCCGCCCCCCTCGGAGGGTTTGATGACAAAGGGCAATCCCAGTTTTTCCGCCGCCTGGGAAAAAATGATCTCCGGGGCATCGTACCGGGAGGCGATGATGCCATACGGCACGGTGATGCCACTGGAGACGAGTTCGAGGTGCATGGTGGCTTTATCGCGGCACCACGCCATACGCTCGGGATCATTGATGATGGAGGAGCCTCGATTTTTTAAGATGTTGAGGGATGAAGACAGCTCCGCATGGACGTCAGAGGCCCGGTCGATGATCACACGGGGGACAAAATCCGGATCCGAGCAATAGTGATAAAACGTTGCCAATTCTTCCGCATGAAAGACGCGAACGGACAAATTACGATTACGCGCAGCCGCCCCCAGATAGAAAATAAAATCGTCATCATATTCCCATTCCCATAACATGAGGAGATCAGGCGTATGGGAATATGATGGCTGAACCGGAACTGTGCGTTTTTTAAACGTTTTAATCAAATTTAATACATCATTTCTTCTAGTTCTGGCATAAACTCAGGCTTAAATGCACCCTTTTGCGCCGGCTTTTGCGCAGGCACCTGATTGTCCGGCGAATCCACCTGTGGGTAAACGAATACCTTGCCCTGATAGTTCCGCAGGACGACCTTTTCATCATCAACGGATTGCACATAAGCCGGCAGGAGCGGGATCTTGCCGCCGCCGCCGGGCGCATCGATGACGAATTGCGGCACAGCCAGGCCGGAGGTCCAGCCACGTATGGCCTGGATGATCTCCAGTCCCTTGCTGACTTTGGTGCGCAGGTATTCGGTGCCTTTGACATAGTCGGCCTGATAAATATAGTAGGGCCGCACGCGTACGGTCAGGAGCTTTTGCACCAGTTTTTTCATGACTTCCGGATCGTCGTTGACACCTTTCAGGAGCACGGTCTGGTTGCCGAGGGGAATGCCCGCGTTGGCCAGCAGATTGAGCGCCCGCGCCGCTTCCTCGGTGATCTCGTCCGGGTGATTGAAATGGACGTTCATATAGAGCGGGTGATAGCGTTGCAGCATTTTGACCAGTTTGGGCGTGATGCGCTGCGGCAGAAAGCACGGCATGCGCGATCCGATGCGCAGGATCTGAATATGTTCGATCGCGCGCAAGGATTTCAAAATATATTCAAGCTTGTTATCGCTGAGCATCAGGGGATCGCCGCCGGAGATAATCACGTCACGGATTTCTGGATGCTGGCGGATATACTCCAGGCCATCCTCGATGGAGCGGGGATTTATTTTAGTGGAATCGCCCACTTTGCGCTTGCGCGTGCAAAAGCGGCAATACGAGCCGCAGCTATGCGACACCAGAAACAGCACGCGATCAGGGTATCGGTGAACGATGCTTGGTACGGGTGAATCTTCATCTTCATTCAAGGGATCGGCGGCACCACTGTTTTCAGCCAGTTCCGCGGGATCCGGAACGATTTGACGGTAGATAGGGTCCCCTTTTTCCTTGATCAGATTGGCATAATAGGGCGTAATGCGAAATTTAAAATTTTTCGCAACCTTTTTGACTTCTTCAACATCCAGTCCAAAACGTTCAGCAATCTCTTCAGGTTTGGTGAGACTGCCTTTGAGGAGATTTTGCCAATCATCCATTTTTACATTGACTCCTTCAAGAGAAATACTTTACATAGATTATGCGATCATCATCGGGTTTGTAGAAATCTGCGATGCGCACACTTTCTTCATAGTGCTGATTAAGGTAAAACCGTCGCGTATTTTCATAGCGCGGTTGTGAAGAGGTTTCGATGATCAATAATCTTCCCTTCTCCTCCATTATCTTGTTTTCCACCCAATGCATTAATTGTTTTCCATATCCTTTGTTTTGTGCCAGGGGCGAAACGGCGATCCAGTAGAGATCATAGGTGCCCTCCGTCAGAGGCGTTGGGCCATAGGTGGCGTAACCCATCACACTGCCATCTTCCTCGGTGATCACATCGATGATATAATCTTTCTGTCCGGGTTGCTGCAGATAAATGTCAATCAGTTCAATGGCGACCTCGATTTCATCCGCTGTAAACATCCCGGTATTTTGCAGGATGCTGACAACGGCGGGTCTGTCCTGCGCCGTCATGGGCCGTATCATCGGGATTCCTTTCGAGCCAGGGTGTTCTCTATCATCCGTTGCCAGAAATCAACATACTCAATTTGTGCCGCGGCCAGGGCGCGGGCAAATCCCGCATTCAGGCTGATGTCCGGATTGGGATTGACTTCGAGGATGAAAATTTCCCCTTTCTCCGAAACCCGAAAATCCACGCGGGCATAATCGCGGCCATCGACCGCTTTAAAGGCTGCGACGGCCAGCGACTGCAATCTGATGCGCAGTTCATCGCTGATGGGCGCCGGGCATTTGGGCATCGTGGCCTGATACAAGGCATGATCCTCGAACCACTTGGCCTCATAGCCGAGAATATGCGGCACATCCGCCGGCAGATTGGAAAAATCGATTTCCGAGACCGGCAGCGCGAGGGGCCCGTTTTCAGCATCATAGACCGCGACATTGAATTCCCGTCCGGATATAAAAGCCTCCACCAGGGCGGGCTGATGGTACGTATGCAACACCTCAGCGACCTGTTTTTCCAGGGCCCCCTGGTCATGGACCACCGAATGACCGTAGATGCCGAGGCTGGCGTCTTCGGCGTTGGGTTTGACGATCATCGGAAATGCCATCCCGTCCGGCCGGCTCATGCCTGGCGCCAGAAACCCCGGGGCACAGGGGAGCCCATGGGCCTGCAACAGGGTTTTGGTGAGGTATTTCTGCTGACAAAGAGCCAGGGTGAATGCTTTATTACCGCTGTACGGCCAATCCATCATTTCAAAAAACGCGGCCACATTGAATTCTTTTTGCGGAATACCCTTGTAACTTTCGCACAGGTTCACCAGCATGGAAGCGTTTGTAGAACGAACCTGCTGTGCAAATTCTTCGATGCCGCCTTTCATGGGCAGGGAGATGACTGGATATCCGGCCTGCTCGATGGCCCGGGAAACATCCTGGGCTGCCTGCTGCACGGATGTTTCAGAAATCTGTTCTTCGCGTTTGCCGACGATGGCTTCATAGGCATTAAAGGCGACGCCTATGAGTGGCTCTTTTACGTTCATTGGCTCAGTCCATAGCGAGCAGCGGCTTCGTCGACGACACGCTGAATCAATGTATTATATGAGTATCCGGCGGCTCGGGCTGCTTTGGGCAAGCAGGAGTTGTCGTCCGGATTGGGCAAAATACCGGGCAGGGGGTTCACTTCGATCACCTGGGGCTCACCCTGTACATCCAGTCTGATGTCTATGCGGGACCAATCGCGCAGACGCAGCACCTTATAGACGCGGTTGATCAGATCCGTGATTTTACGCTCCAATACAGCATCGACCTGTGCCGGGCATTGGAAAATTTTCAGCGGTTTTTCGCGGGTGTCCCAAACCCATTTCGCCTCATAAGAGTAGATGGGCGCGGCGCCGGGGGGCAGTTGACTGTGGTCGATCTCCACGATGGGCAGAATCTCGAGATTGGGATAGTTGCCCAAAACCCCGACGGTAAATTCCCGGCCATCGAGAAATTCTTCGACGATGACGGGCTGTTCGTAGGTCTGCGTTATTTCCGTGACGCGGGCGACAAGCTCTTCGCGGGTGCGGACGAGACAATTGTCCTTGATGCCCTTGCTCGATCCTTCATAGAGCGGCTTGACGATGACCGGTAAAATGATGTTCTCAGGAATTTCCTGCGCGTTTTCCAGCGTCCAGAAGAGAGGTGTGGGAATGCGATAATAGGATAGAATCTCTTTGGCGCGGGATTTGTCCAGGCAAATGCCCAGCGTCAAGGGATCAGAGCCGGTATAAGGCAGGTTGAGATATTCACACAAAGAGGGAATTTGCGATTCCCGGTTGGGGCCGAAAACGCGTTCGGCAATATTGAAGACCAGATCAGGTTGAGACTGTTGCAGGCGGGAATAGGCGTACTCGTCCGATTCGATCGGAACGACGGAAAAACGTTCCTCGAGGGCTGTTTGAACAGCTAGGATGGTTTCATCTGAGTCGCACTCAGCGAGCAAATCCGGCGGAGGCTCATCATCATCCTCCATAATTTCTTGCCCCATAAGGCGCGAGACCATGGTCGCCATGCCGGCTTTTGAGCTATGTACGAGGGCAATCTTCAAGGAATAGTACACTCCATGTAATGCAAATACAACGACTAAAGACTAAAAAAGTTTCATCTTTAAAAAAAATACTCTGTTTTTTAGGGATAAATATACCTTTTTATTCGTAAAAGTCAATAATTATTTAAATTATTTTCAGATTTAGATCACTTTTTAACGAAATTGTCTATATCTGGTGTGAGCGCCGTTCTGCGCGGAATTTGCTGTGAAAAAAAGTCAACCCGCGCAGAAAGTTTATAAAAGTACCAGTACGTTGAATTCATGAACCGCCGGGCTCGCAGAGTACGCCGGGCGGTTTTTGTCGGGATGATTGCACAGGTTTTGCATTCCAGTTCATTCCGGTTTTGGCCTGTTCAATTCATAAACCGCCGGGCGCGCAGAGTACGCCGGGCGGTTTTTGTCATAATTATCGAAAAATTTTTGATTAAAATTTCATCTCAGTCATCAAGTTGTTATCAATATCATTTTTATGTTTTTCTTTTCTTTGCGTACCTCTGCGTTACCGGCGGTGAAAAAATCGTATTGAAAGTTGCCAATGATGCTGTTTTAAGGTTTATCTTTTCTTCGCGCTTCCCTGCGTTCCCGGCGGGGGATCGTTCAGGCTAGCTGGTGATGATGTCAATTTGCGGAGGTTGCAGCAAGTGTTTTTTCACGGCACATTGATCCGCGGCACGGATGACTGCTTCCCTGTATTTTTCCGGGAAATCCGCGGGCAGTTTGATGTCCAGCTGTATCTGCTTGATCATATGCGTCAACGGGTCCGAAGTCATACGCTGGGTGATCTCGAGTCCTTCGGTCGACAGACCGCGTTGTTTGCAGAAACTCAACACATAGATCCCGGCGCAGGTGGCGATGGAAGCCAGAAAAAGGGCAAAGGGCGGAGGTGCCGAACCATCCTGATTGGTTTCGATCGTCATGGGCCCATACTGAGCGTTAACGGCCAGATTGCCGGGGAATGTCACTTTCATATCCATAATATTGCTCCTGTTTTTACTCCATCTTTAGATGCGCAGGAAATATTTTTGATTCAACAATAAAAAGGCGGCGTCAAATAATATTCCTTGAAGCTTGAATATTTTTTAAGTAAATTAGACTTAACTAATAAAAAATTATAAAGTATCGGTTCATCATGACTGCGAATGCGTTGACAATAGCCAGAATCATCCTCTCCCCCGTTTTTATCGCCGTGTTTATGATCGACACATTATCGGCCTATGCGGTGTGTTTTCTGCTGTCTGTTGTTATGGAGATGTCGGACTATTTTGACGGAAAACTGGCGCGTTGGAACAAACAGACCTCGGATTTTGGCAAACTCATGGATCCGTTTGCGGACAGCATTTCGCGGTTTACCATTTTCCTCTGTTTTCTCAGTGCCGGGTGGGCGCCGTTGTGGATGGTGGCCATCTTTTTCTACCGGGACGTCCTGGTTTCCATGATCCGCGTTTTTGCCATGAAACAAGGCGTGGTGGTGGCGGCGCGCAAAAGCGGGAAAACCAAGGCCTGGGTGCAGGCGGTTTGCATCTGGCTGGTGTTAGCCGTGATCCTGATACAAAAAGCCGGCTTTTTTGCAGAGTTTTTCTCTGTTGCGGGGCGAACCTACCTCATCACCACGAGCATCGTTGCCATATCCGCCATGATTACCTTATATTCCGGTATTGATTATTGGGATGCCAATAAAGACGCCGTGTTGAATTCCTATCGCGTGAAAAATAAATCGTGATGGGCTGTACCCCGGGGATATCCATTTTCAGGATGTTTTTTGCTGACTTTTGATTTACTTCAGACTTTCAAGTGCGGGCATAAGATCTGCCACGGAAGGGACTAGCAGCCGGGGTTGGTCGGGTGAACCCGCCAGCATATCCTGCGTTGTTTCGCCGCTTAAAACCAGAATTCCATATAGCCCGTGCTGCGCCGCCATGCGGATGTCCGTATAGAGCCGGTCGCCGATAAAGGATATCTGCTGCGTTGGAAGATTAGCGCGGGCGCAGATGGCGGCCACGGCAAATGGTGACGGTTTTCCCATGATAAGGGGTTTTTTTCCGCCGCTGGCTTGCGCAAACAGGGCTATAAAACTCCCGACATCCGGGATGAATTTCTTGCCGCTCACAGGACAGAGAATGTCCCCATGGGTTGCGATGTAAGGGATGTTGCGTTCGATGAGTTCGTAACCGGTTCTGATTTTTTCGTAGTCGAGTTCTGTATCGAATCCCAGAACCACAGCCTTGGGAATACGCTCATTGCACTTCTGTGAAGAGAGGCAGTGGAACCCGGCGCTGGTGAAATCGGCCTGCAAATCGCGATTGCCGATGAGATAGATATCCGGATGCAGTTGGTGCTGTACCAGATAATGAATCGTGCAGTCGGTTGCGGTGATGAGCATCTCCCTGTCATGGGGAAACTGCAGCGCTTCGAGCTTGCGCAGATACGTGTCCCGCGACCGCGATGTATTGTTGGTGAAGTAAAACAATTTGCGTCCGGAGCTCAGGACTTTGTGCAGGAACGCCCGGGCGCCCGGCAGAGGGGTGTTTTCCAGGTAGAGTGTGCCATCCAGATCGCAGACGACGGCTTTAATGTCGCTGAGATCGGGCGATTCAAGGGGTGTCATCGTGTGTGTTCTCTCAGTATCTTGATGGTAATGCGCGGATGTCAGGACAGACGAGGCGCATCTCTTCAATAACTCTAAAACCCTTGCTTTACAAGAAATATTTCACTAAATTATTCTTCTGAAATGCCGCGTTTAATCTCACTTAATGGTTTAATAATGTTTTGTTTCCGCCACATAAATCAATTCAAATTTCTATCATATGAAACATGATTCATATTTATTCCTACATCTTTTTGGAGGTTGCTGATGTCTAGAGAAAAGATCATGGTCGACGGGAATGAAGCGGCCGCCCTCGTTGCGCACAAAATAAACGAGGTTATCGCAATTTATCCGATCACGCCTTCTTCGAACATGGGTGAATGGGCGGATGCCTATTCCGCGGAAGGCAAGAAAAATATTTGGGGCACGGTTCCCCAGGTTGTTGAAATGCAGAGCGAAGGCGGCGCTTCCGGCGCAGTGCACGGGGCTTTGCAAACCGGCGCCTTGACGACCACCTTCACGGCTTCCCAGGGATTGCTGTTGATGATTCCGAACATGTTCAAGATCGCCGGTGAACTGACTTCCACGGTGTTCCATGTGTCCGCGCGAACCGTCGCCACCCATGCGCTGTCCATTTTCGGCGATCACAGCGACATCATGGCCGTTCGCAGCTGCGGTTGGGGTTTGCTGTCCTCGAACTCGGTCCAGGAAGTGCACGATTTTGCCCTCATCGCACAGGCGGCTTCGCTGAAAGCGCGCGTCCCGTTTGTCCATTTTTTTGATGGCTTCCGCACCTCCCATGAAGTCCAGAAAATCGAAGGGTTGACCATGGACGACATGCGCGCCCTGATCGACGATGAGCTGGTGATGGCGCACCGCAAACGCGGCCTCTCCCCGGATCGTCCCGTCATCCGCGGCACAGCGCAGAATCCGGATGTCTTTTTCCAGGCGCGCGAAGCCTGCAATTCCTTCTATCTGGCGTGTCCGGCATTCGTTCAGGAAGCCATGGATCAGTTTGCCAAAGTGGTTGGACGTCAGTACCATCTCTTCGATTATGTCGGCGCACCCGATGCCGAGCGCGTCATCATCATCATGGGATCAGGCGCAGAAACCGTCCATGAAACGGTTGAGCATCTCAACCAGGACGGCGAAAAAGTGGGCGTGCTCAAAGTGCGTCTGTTCCGGCCCTTCTCAATCGAACATTTTATCAAGGCACTGCCTGCGACCGTCAAGAGCATTGCGGTCATGGATCGCACCAAAGAGCCGGGCGCTGCCGGCGAACCGCTGTACATGGATGTCATCACCGCTTTCAGCGAAGCCATCAGCAGCGGCAAGGCGCCGTTTAAAACCATGCCGAAAATCATCGGCGGCCGCTACGGCCTCTCGTCCAAAGAGTTCACCGGCGCCATGGTGAAAGCGGTTTTTGATGAACTGGCCAAACCCCAGTCCAAGAATCATTTCACAGTTGGCATCAACGATGATGTCACCAATACAAGTCTGGACTATGACGCCAATTTTTCGTCCGAAGATAAAGGCGTTTTTCGCGCCCTGTTCTATGGTCTCGGTTCCGACGGCACGGTGGGCGCCAACAAGAATTCGATCAAAATCATCGGCGATGAAACCAGCAACTACGCCCAGGGTTATTTTGTGTATGACTCCAAAAAAGCCGGCTCGGTCACGGTTTCACATCTTCGCTTTGGTCCGAAGCCGATCCGTTCCATCTATCTGATCGATCGCGCCAATTTTATCGGCTGCCACCAGCAGTTTTTCATCGAGCGTTTTAATTTCCTTGAGAACGCGATGCCCGGTGCCACTTTCCTGCTCAACACGCAAGCTGGACCCGAGGAGGCCTGGGAGACCCTGCCACGCGTTTTCCAGGAAGAACTGGTCAATAAAAAGATGAAATTTTACGTGATCGATGCCTATGATGTCGGCAAAAAGACCGGCATGGGTGTGCGCATCAACACGATCATGCAGACCTGTTTCTTTGCCATCTCGGGCGTCCTGCCCAAAGATGAAGCCATCGGCTATATCAAGCAGGCGATCAAAAAGACCTATGGCAGCAAGGGCGATGCCGTCGTGCAGAAAAACTATGAGGCGGTGGACCAAACCCTGGCGCATCTCTTTGAAGTAAAGGTGCCGGACAAGGCCACCAGCAAGATGGAAATGCCCGCGGTTGTTCCCGACCACGCCCCTGATTTTGTCAAAAATGTGGTCTCCAAGATCATCATCAACAAAGGCGACACCGTGCCGGTGAGCGCCATGCCGATCGATGGCACCTTTGCCTCCGGAACGACGCAGTTCGAAAAACGCAACATCGCCCTGGAAATTCCGGTCTGGGATCCTGAAATTTGTATCCAGTGCGGCAAGTGCGCCATGGTATGCCCGCACGCGGCCATCCGGCAAAAAGCCTATGATCCCAAGCAGCTGGACAAAGCGCCAGCTACTTTCAAATCGATCGCCGCGCGCGGCAAGGATTTCCCGGAAGGATGGAAATACACGATTCAAGTCGCGCCTGAAGATTGCACCGGCTGCTCGTTGTGCATCGAGGCCTGTCCGGCCAAAAACAAGACCGATGTCAGCAAAAAGTCGATCAATATGGCGCCCCAACCCCCGATCCGCATGCAGGAACGGGAAAACTATGAATTCTTCCTGCAGATACCCGATATGGACCGCCGCGATGTCAAAGTGGCCTCTGTCAAGGGCAGCCAACTGCTGCGGCCGTTGTTCGAGTACTCCGGCGCGTGCGCGGGTTGCGGCGAGACGCCCTATATAAAACTGCTTTCGCAGTTGTTTGGCGAGCGCATGATCGTGGCCAATGCCACCGGATGCTCTTCGATCTATGGCGCCAATCTGCCGACGTTCCCCTACACCAAAAACGACCAGGGCCGCGGCCCGGCCTGGAGCAATTCCCTGTTCGAAGACAACGCTGAATTCGGTCTCGGCTACCGGCTGACGGTTGACAAGCACACCGAGTTCGCCCAGGAACTGGTGAAAAAGCTCGCCGGCGAGATCGGTGATGAGCTGGCGACGGCGCTGCTCACCGCTGATCAAACCACCGAGGGCGGCATCATCGACCAGCGTGATCGCGTCGAGATTCTCAAGAAGAAACTGGCCGGCCAGAAATCGGTTGAGGCCAAACACCTGCTCGCGCTGGCGGACATGCTGGTGAAAAAGAGCGTATGGATTCTCGGTGGCGACGGCTGGGCGTACGACATCGGCTACGGCGGACTCGACCATGTGTTGGCCTCCGGACGCAATGTCAACGTCCTCGTCCTCGACACAGAGGTCTACTCCAACACCGGCGGTCAGATGTCCAAGTCGACGCCGCTGGGCGCGGTGGCCAAATTTGCGGCCGCCGGAAAACCCCTGCCCAAGAAGGATATGGGCATGATCTTTATGACCTACGGCAACATCTATGTAGCCCGCGTGGCCATGGGGTACAACGACCTGCAAACCGTACGCGCGTTTGTCGAGGCGGATGCCTACAACGGTCCCAGCATCATCATCGCTTACTCCCATTGTATTGCCCATGGCATCCCCATGCACAAGGGCCTTGAGGAGCAGAAAGCCGCGGTGGAGTCCGGACATTATCCCTTGTTCCGCTACAATCCGTTGCTGGCCGACCAGGGACAGAACCCGCTCAAACTCGATTCCAAAGCGCCGTCGATTTCTTATGAGGAGTTCGCCTATCGCGAGACCCGCTTCAAGATGTTGACCAAGAGCATGCCGGATCGCGCCAAGAAGTTGATCCAGGCCGCGCAAAAAGCCACCAAGGATCGTTGGCATATGTACGAGTCCTGGGCGGCGATGGAATACGGCGATGGGTCTGTGCCGGCAAAAACCGAAGAATAAATTACTTATCTTAAACAAGAACATCGGGTTGTTCCGGGCGTTTTGACGTCCGGGACAACCGTTACATATTTGAGAAAGGATAGGGTTATTATGGATTTGACAACCACCTACATGGGCTTGAAATTGAAGAATCCTTTGGTTCCATCGGCGTCCCCCCTGTCTAAGGATATAGATACCATCAAGAAACTCGAAGATGCTGGTGCAGCCGCCATCGTGCTCTACTCTTTGTTCGAAGAACAGATTTCCTTCGAAGCCGAGGAATTATCACATTTCCTCAGCCATGGCACCGAGAGCTTTGCCGAGGCCTTGAGCTATTTCCCGCAGCCACAGGAGTTCAATCTCGGGCCCGTCGAATATCTTGAGCACATTCGCAAGGTCAAACAGGCCGTAAACATTCCCGTGATCGCCAGCCTCAATGGTGTGACCAGCGGGGGCTGGACCGATTATGCCAAAAAGATCGAACAGGCAGGCGCGGATGGTTTGGAACTCAATATATATATGCTGGCGACCGATGCAACCAAGAGGGGCCAGGAAATCGAACAGGTTTATGTGGATGTCTTGAAGGATGTCAAGGCCAGCATCAAGATTCCCGTGGCCATGAAATTGAACCCCTATTTCAGCAACCTGTCCAATATGGTGCAGCAACTGGACACGGCCGGAGCAGACGCGTTTGTGCTTTTCAACCGCTTCTATCAGCCCGACATCGATCTGGAAAATCTGGAAGTCAAACCCGGCGTCACGCTGAGCAGTTCCAAAAACCTGCGTATCCCCTTGCGCTGGATCGCGATTCTCCATGGCCGCGTCAAAGCCAGTCTGGCGGGCACGACGGGCGTGCACACCGCCGAGGATGCCATCAAAATGATCATGGCGGGTGCGGATGTGACGCAGATGTGCGCGGCCTTGCTCATGCACGGCCCCGCGTATCTCGGCAAAGTGCTTGCGGATATGAATAAATGGCTTGAAGCGCACGAATACAGCGACATCAAGAGCATGAAGGGCAGCATGAGTCAAAAGAAGGTTGCGGAACCAGCGGCCTATGAGCGCGCCAACTATATCAAGGCGCTCAACAGTTACACCCGCTGACCTTGGTATGCGTTTTCCCAAGCCGGAGTTCTCTACTGTCTCCGGCTTTTTTTTTAACCTGAATTATTCACCGCCAAGAACGCAGAGACGCGCAAAGAAAAGAAGAACATAAAAATAGCATCGACAGCAACTTTCAGGACTGAAATGAAATACAAACCCTTCATTTATTGATAATCCCAATAAAAACAGCTCGACGTGCTCGGCGGTTTATGATTTGAACAGGTTAAAGAGGGGATCGTCAAAATGCCGCGCAATAATTCTTGTTTTTTTTGAATAGGTTCATTAATATTTAAGACTTTTCACAGCTGTCGACTCCATCAACAGATAGAATCGTGTAATTGGGAGAAGCGCATGATCAAAGAATTGATCCAGGCCGCGAGAGGACAGATCAAATCCACCCTGGTGCTGCGCCACGCGCGCGTAGTTAATGTCCATTCCGGACAGATTCAGGAAACCGATGTGGCTGTTTACAGGGATACCATCGTCGGACTGGGGCCGGGTTATCATGGCGAAACCGAGACCGATCTCAAGGGCATGTATCTGGCGCCCGGATTCATGGACGGCCATGTGCACATCGAATCTTCCATGGTGGAAGTGCCGCAGTTTGCCCGGGCCGTGGTGCCACTGGGGACGACGTCGGTCATTGCGGATCCCCACGAAATCGCCAATGTGCTGGGCTACGAAGGTATCCGCTACATGATGGATTCGAGCAAGTATAATCCCCTCAACGTCTTTTTCATGCTCTCTTCCTGCGTGCCCGCTTCGCCCCTGGAATCGGCCGGATCAGAGATGCGGGCTTTTGATATTTTCCCTCTTTTGCGCGAAAAATGGGTTCTGGGGCTGGCGGAGATGATGAATTATCCCGGCGTCCTGAATGCCGAGCCCGATGTCCTGGACAAATTAAAGATCGTGCCGGACAAACGCATAGACGGTCATGCGCCGGGATTGAGCGGCAAGGACTTGAATGCCTACATCGCAGCCGGCGTTGAATCGGATCACGAGTGCACCACGGTTGAAGAAGCCCGTGAAAAGCTTTCTCTGGGTATGTATATCATGATTCGAGAGGGCTCGGGCACCAAAAACCTGCTGGATTTGCTGCCTCTGGTGACCCCGCAAAATGAACGGCACTGTTTTTTCTGCACCGATGACCGCCATCCCAATGATATCCTGCAGGAAGGCCACATCAATTATATCATCAAGCGTGCGATTGCGGCGGGGCTCGACCCGGTCACGGCGATTCGCATGGCGACCCTCAACACGGCTGAATACTTTGGACTGCGCAAGCTGGGCGCCGTGGCCCCTGGCAAAATGGCAGATCTGGTCGCTTTCGATGATTTCAAGAATTTCAACATCCGCCGCGTCTACAAGAACGGCCAATTGGTGGCGCAGGATGGCATCCCGGTCTATGACGTCCCCACCCGGCCTTCTTCCATGCTGCGCAGTTCGGTCAACATCAAGTGGCTCGAAGGCGACGAGTTCGTCATCCCGGCCAAAGGGAAAAAATGCCGCGTCATCGAGATTGTGCCGGATCAAATTGTCACCAATGCGCTCACCGAGGAGCCCACGTGTGTCGACGGCCAGATTGTTTCTGATCCGCAGCGGGATCTGCTGCGCCTGTTTGTGCTGGAACGGCACCGCGCCTCGGGCAATATCGGCCGGGGGCTGGTCAAGGGATTTGGCCTCAAGCGCGGCGCCATCGCCACCTCCATCGGCCATGACAGCCATAACATCATCGCCATCGGCGTGGAAGATCGCGACATCATGAAAGCGGTCATTCACATCAACAAGATGGGTGGCGGCATCGCGGTGGTCGATGACGGCACGGTCATCGAGGCGCTCGAACTGCCGATCGCCGGTCTCATGTCCAACCGGCCGCTGGAATACGTCAGCACCCGCACCAAGGATCTCATTCAGACCATTCATACCTTGGGGGTCCCGCTGGAAGATCCGCTGATGACGCTCTCCTTTCTGGCGCTCCCCGTGATACCCAGCCTCAAGTTGACGGATCGCGGACTGGTGGATGTGATCAAGTTTGCTCATGTGGATTTGTTTACAGAGTAATATGAGCCATTCAAGAACGGATCGCGAAAAAACGACCATCGCCGCGATGGTGCACCTTTACTGCAAGGCGCATCACCGGAACAGCAGGCCCCTGTGCAGCGACTGTGATGCGTTGCTCAAATATGCTTTTAAACGGATCGAACATTGTGTCTATGGCGTTGACAAGCCAGCGTGTTCCCAATGTCCGGTGCATTGCTATTCGTCCGAAAAACGGGCCATAATTCGTACGGTCATGCGATTTGCCGGCCCCCGTATGCTATTATATCATCCCTGGTTGACGCTGCGGCATTACCGGGATGTGTGGAGGAAGAACGTGACAAAATCGCAATCAGGGAAAGTACAAACATGAACAAACGGGTGCATCTTGGCGTTTTCTTTCCGGTCTTTATTCTGCTGGGTCTTTTTTCATGTTCCGATGTGGCTGAGAGAGCGGATCCGCAATTCAAACAGGCCTTTGACGAACAGAGTGCGGTTTATAGTGACGTTCTCCGAAAAGACGCCTTTACGGGGAGCGATCTGCCGCCGCTGTACGATCAGCTGCCCCATGCGCAACTGCGCAGCGGGGACGTCATTCTCCGCTTGATGGCCGGCGCCAGCTCGATTCTCACTTCGTTTTCGAGCCTGGGCGGGTATTCGCATGTGGGGGTGATTCTGCGGGAAGGCGACTCCCTCATGGTGGCCGACTGCCAACCCCATAACGCGGCGGTGATGGGCGAGCACTGTATCAAGAAGCATCGACTTTATGACTGGGTGCAGGATTTTCAATTGAAGGGCGACGTCACCCCGGTGCTTTCTGTGATGATCATGCGCACCACGCATTCCTTTTCGGAAGAGGCGCTCACAGCAGCTGTCAATGCCATGCTCTATGGAAATGTCCGCTTCGACAGCCAGTTCGCATTGAACAATGACTTGCCGGAGCAACAGAATCTTTACTGCTCCGAATTTGTCTATGTCCTGTTTCAATCCGTGCTCAAACGGGATGATTGGGTCTATTTTGCCGACCCCATCACCAACAAGCTGATCGAGCATGTACTGATTCTGGAGAAACAGAACAAATACCCCGAATTTTGCCGCATGCTGCATGTCATCGAAGAACGCTTTCACGTCAAGATGCGCGGTGTGAAGGATCTGATTGCGCCTTCGGTTTTCGAGAGCTCCTCTGCTTTTAGACCAATCTTTTTTGCACGCCATCCGGATTTGGCATCGAGCAGCTATCTGCCGCTGATGAAGATGTACGCCTACCTGCAGCGGGCGGTTATCGTGTTGCGCTCGCTGCACGGCCTGCCGTTCCGCAGCGATGTGGAGGCGGAAATGGCCTATGCCGGGTTACCTACTGAGCAGAAACAGATGATAAGAAAAGTCATCGCCGGACTGGCCGCAAACGGCCCTGATGGAAAATTCGCCAGCAACGAGTTGGTCTCTGGATTGCTCAGTGCCTATGCCGGATCTGAAGCCACGTTTGCGATGGTGGGCAAAGCGATCGCAAAAATGGAGCGGCCCCAGGGGCACGGAAGAGGCGAGGATTGATTGTGGCTGGCCTCAGGTCACAGGACAGGCAGCGATGAATGCGTGGAACGGACGGGCTTTCTATTATCGCCATGCGCGGTCCTGGGGTCCGCTGGCCGCGATAAAACGGGCGGAGGATGCGGCAGCGGAAGGGCTGCTGACGCGGATGGCGCCGCTGCCGGAAATATATCTGGATTTGGGATGCGGATTGCGGGCGCCGCTGACCTGTCTGCACACCGCTGCGCGCGTGGGGGTCGATGCGGCTGTGAGCATGCTGCGGAAATCCGCTCCTTCACAAGGATTTCATCCGTTGTGCGGCGATGTGCGCCAACTGCCCTGCAAAGGAGGGCAGTACTCTTTAGCCATTGCCATAGGCGTGTCAGAGTATCTGAAAAATACCATTTGGTTTGCAGAGGTCGCGCGACTCTTGAACCCGGGTGGTTTTTTTTTAGTGACCGCCACCGCGCCCGGGATTTGGGCGCTGTCGCGGCATCTCACCGGGAGCCGGGTTTATGGTCATTCGCGGGATGAAATCCTTCGTGGTGCAGCGGCGGCTGGATTGCGGTTGCTGGGCGAAAAGCGTCTGTGGACGCAGGATATCTATCTATTCCAGGATGTCCGACCTGTTTGCCGGGAGGATGGATTGAAGTGATGTCCGCTTGGTTTGCACAGCGAGGTGCCGGACATCTGCCTTGCTTTTCTTCGCTCCCACTGCCGAGTTTGTGATAGAAGCAGGAACTGAGCAACAAAGGGCCGGACATCCGCCTTGCTTTTTTTCGTTTTCTTGCGTATTTTGTCACCTGCTATGCAAACAATTCAAGATATTTTGAAATGATGGAGCTTGTAAGTGAAATTTATCCCCTGTGCCATTCCCGATTTGCTTTTGATCGAATTTGATGTGTACGCCGATTCCCGTGGCTATTTTCTGGAAAGCTATAATCAGAAAAAATTTTATGAACTGGGATTGAAGGCCGAGTTCATTCAGGATAATATCAGCAGTTCTGTTCAGGGCACCCTGCGCGGTCTGCATTATCAGCTTAATCCTTACGCGCAGGGTAAGCTGGTGCGCGTCAACCTCGGTGCGGTGTTCGATGTGGCCGTGGATATCCGCAAAGGCTCCCCCTATTTCAGTCAATGGGTAGGTGTGGAATTGAGTGAGGCGAACAAGCTGGCTCTCTATATCCCGCCGGGATTTGCGCACGGATTCTATGTGCTCACGCCACAGGCGCAGTTTTCCTACAAATGCACCGGTTTGTACAATGCTGCAGCGGATCGGGGCATCATCTATAACGATCCGGAGATCGGCATCGATTGGCCCGCACAGGGAGAGTTGATCATATCCACAAAAGATCAAAAGCATCCGCGCCTGAGAGAAGCGGATAATAACTTTGACTATACGGCGATGCGGTGATCAGAAGGGCCGGCGATAGGTCTGCTGCTCCGGCAGGGGATTTTTTTTCACGGTCCAGTAACTGGCGGCAGAGGTTTTAAAATCCCGCGGCACGGGGTTTTTGCCCAGGGCGCGCAACAGCCATCCGATGGGTGTGAGGATGAGGTAGTAAAAGATCGTCAGGATGATGCGGGATACGATCCCGCCCAGAAAAAAAGCCAGCCCCATCCAGAAAAGATAGAGAAATCGCAGATAGTGCGGCACGAGGATGGCGGCGAGAATCAGCGCAATGGTGAATCCCGTGATCCACAAGGTGGTGATGGGATCCCGTTTCAGATAAAAAATCAGTGCTGCCAGGGCAATCAGAACCGCGGAAATGACCGCTGCAAATTTTTGGATTTCTTTCCGGGTCTTGGGCAGCGCCTTGACACCCTCTCTCACTTCCCTAATCAAGCGCATATTCTTTCCTCCAATCCCCTGAATCCGTATACGCAGGCTGCGTCTTCTTATCGAGAATAAACGTCCCCAGCACCAGATAATCCATTTCCGTGCGCATGAAACAGCGATAGGCATCCTCGGGCGTGCAAATAATCGGCTCACCGCGGACGTTATAAGACGTGTTGATGATCACCGGACACCCGGTTTTCTGCGCAAATTTTTTCACCAGTTTGTAGAATCGGCCATGTTCGGCGGCGCTGATGGTCTGCACCCGGGCGCTGTAATCCACATGGGTGATGGCGGGCACCTCGCTGCGCACCTGTTTCAATTTATCCAATCCCCAGGCCCCGGCGTTTTCAGCAGCCGCGATCTTGCGTTTGTCCTGCCGTAGCGGCGCCACCAGCAGCATATAGGGGCTGGCGACCTCCATATCAAAATAATCCGCTACGTTTTCTTCGAGAACCGCCGGGGCGAATGGCCGGAAGCTCTCGCGGAATTTTATCTTTAAATTCATGCGCGATTGCATCTCCGGCGAACGCGCATCCCCGATGATGGAGCGGTTGCCCAGGGCTCTTGGCCCGAATTCCATGCGTCCCTGGAACCAGCCGATGACCTGTTCCGCGGCGATCAAATCCGCGACTTTTTCGATTAATTTTGCTTCTGTTTTCTGCTCATAGACCGCGCCCACGCTTTCCAGATAGGCCTTGATTTCTTCATCGGAGAATTCCGGACCCAGCAGCGATGCCTTTTGGTGGTCGCCTTTTTTGAGCGCCGTGCGCCCGTTGCCAAGGATTTGGTGCCAGGCGAACAAGGCCGCGCCCAGGGCGCCACCCGCGTCTCCGGCAGCCGGTTGAATCCACAGATGTTTGAACGGTCCTTCGCGCAAAATACGGCCGTTGCCGACGCAATTGAGCGCCACACCACCGGCGAGACAGAGGTTGTCCAGGCCGGTTTGCCCGTGCACGTGCCGGGTGCAGCGCAGCATGGCCAGCTCCGTCACATCCTGTATCGAACGAGCCAAATCCATATCGCGCTGCGTCAGGGGACTCTCGGGTTGGCGCGGTGGCCCGCCGAAAAGCCGGTGAAACTTGCGGTTGGTCATGGTGAGTCCGGCGCCATAATTGAAATAGTCCATATTCAGCCGAAAGGAGCCGTCTTCCTTGAGATCGATGAGGTGATCCAGGATGGTCTGGACATACGTGGGCTCGCCGTAGGGGGCCAATCCCATGACTTTATACTCGCCCGAATTGACGCGGAAGCCGGTGTAATAGGTAAAGGCGGAGTAGAGCAATCCCAGCGAATGGGGGAAATGGATCTCGGCATTGAGCTGAATCTGGTTATCCTGTCCGACACCCCAGGAGGTGGTGGTCCATTCGCCGACGCCGTCCATGGTCAGAATGGCGGCTTGTTTGAAGGGAGAGGGGAAGAAGGCAGCCGCCGCATGGGATTGATGGTGTTCGGTGAAGAGGATTTCGCCCTCATAACTCAATTCCTTGCGGATGAGATCGGGAATCCACAGCTTTTGTTTGATCCAGGCCGGCATAGCCATGAGAAAACTGCGCAGACCCAGCGGCGCATAGCTCAGGTAAGTCTCGAGGATGCGTTCGAATTTGACAAAAGGTTTTTCGTAAAACACGACATAGTCGAGGTCACTGGCTTCGAGGCCGGCCTGGCGCAGACAGTAATTGATCGCCTGAGAGGGGAAGGCGTGGTCATGCTTGATGCGCGTGAAGCGTTCCTCCTGGGCGGCGGCGACGATGTCGCCATCGCACACCAGGCAGGCTGCGCTGTCGTGGTAAAAGCAGGAAATTCCGAGGATATTCATGGATCTCTTTTCTTATTCTTCATCCAAAACGTGCAGGTCATCTTCCTGATAGGTCAGATAGGCATCCACTGCGCGCGCCTGGGCATCCTGCATGAGGATGAACTTGCCGTGCGCTGTGGCATAGATCACGCCCTGATCATCGACGATCTCACCCTCCGCGATGGAGTAGCGCGAGCGGTGTTCGAGGGCGCGGCCGCGTACGATGACCGGCTTGCCGATGGGCAGATATTTCAAAAAACGAACGGTGAGTTCGCCGGTGACAAAAAAGCGTTTGCGCACCACCGCAACCGCCCAACCAATGGTTTCATCCAGCACGGCGGTGATCATGCCGCCATGGGTGATATTTTCATAGCCCTGATGCGGTTTATCAGGCACGAAGGGCGTCTCGACGCCATTTTCCGTGATGCGAAACCTCAATCCGAGGGTGTTCTGATTCACCTCTTTTTTACCGCAAACCATGCATCCCTTATAGGTGGGAAGATACTGCTTTTTCACTGCGATTGGACTCCTGCGTCATGTTGATGAAGTGGACAAGTTTGAAAATTTCATCCGCGGTATTGAGAAAATAATCCGGCTGCAAATTTTTCAGGATATTTCGATCTGCATAGCCCCAGGTGACTGAGTCCAGTCTCTGACGAGTTCGCAGATTTCTGCAGTGGTGTTAAAAATATAATCCGGCGCCAGGTTCTTCAAGATCTCTATATCCGCATAGCCCCAAGTGACGGCAACAGAGCAAATTTTTGCGGCTTTTGCTGCCAGAACGTCGTTGTCGGTGTCGCCGATGAAAAGTACTTCCCGGGGTTTCACCTCGAAATGGTTCATGGCGAGAAGCAGCATGTCGGGCGCCGGTTTGCCGTGTTCGACCAGGTCGGGGCCGACCACCAGATCGAAAAAGGGGCGCAACGCCAGGTCTTCCAGCACCTTGGTTGTGGTGCGCAGCCCCTTGTTGGTGGCGACACCGAGGCGGTAATCGGGTTTTAATTTTGTCAGCAGATCAACGATACCGGGAAAGGGTCTGGATTTTTCCGTACACATCTCATAATAGATCGGCCGGAATATCGAGAGGAACTCCTCCAGACGATGTGCATTGACCTGGCCCAGGATGATATTGATAAAACTGTCCGCACCCGGCCCGATGGCCTTTTGGGCATGTTGCCGTGGCAATAACGGCAGCTGCATCTGCTGCAGGGCCTTGTTGATGGCCGGATGCACATCGTGCACCGTGTCCACCAGCGTGCCATCCAGATCAAAGAGAATTAATTTTAATGAATGCGTGTTCATATAGTGGTTGTTCGTGTTCAAATTGGTATAATTTAAGCTGAAATTACAAATCTTTTGCCTCATTCGCAATACCATATTGCGGCACCAGCGGAACGGGTCTGTATTCAGCTCAACACACCAAAGCTGGATTATTCACCGCCGAGGATGCAGAGATGCGCAAAGAAAAGAAAAACAGAAAAGTAGCATCGATAGTAACTTGAATGCCTGAGATGAATTTCAAATAAAAACTTGTTCGATAATCCCTATAAAAACAGCTTGTATACCTCGGCGCGCTCAGGGGTTTATGATCGACCTGCAGTGGTGTCGAAGGTGTCGGATACCTTATTGTTGCTGGAAATGTCAAATGACAGCTCATCCAGTTGTCCGACGCCGTATCTGCCCTT
The DNA here is from genome assembly GCA_963169875.1 of Candidatus Zhuqueibacterota bacterium. Classification (GTDB taxonomy): domain Bacteria; phylum Zhuqueibacterota; class Zhuqueibacteria; order Residuimicrobiales; family Residuimicrobiaceae; genus UBA2214. The sequence goes on along the minus strand of CAUJEL010000023.1, from coordinate 17,915 downwards.
TTCGTAAGAATTAATAACCGGAATTTCGTTGTTATTCCTGCGACAATTTTCTAAATTAAAACATCGTCCATCCTAATATAAGGTGTACATGGAAACGCTTAGAGATGATAACAGATCCGTGCGGCAGATCCCCTTGTCTGATCTTCCCGGGTTGACGGCCATCACCAGGGATTATCTGCAGCATCAGGGCCGGGCCGCGGATTTTTTTAATGCCGATTTCAGCGACCGCTCGGGCTGGCCCAAACTGGCGGCCGAGGTGCTGGGTGCCGGTCATGCAGACAGGCGTCAACTGGTCGATATATTGCGCGAGCAGAATATCCGCTTTGGCGCCGGCCCGGAGACCCTGGCGCAGCTCGATCGCCTGGCTGATCCGCAGGCGCTCGCCATCGTCACCGGCCAGCAGGTCGGACTCTTTGGCGGCCCGCTCTATACCCTCTTCAAAGCCCTGGCTGTGTGCAAGATGGCGGCTGAGTTGAGCGCGGAGTGGCAGCGCCCGGTGGTTCCGGTCTTTTATCTCGTCTCCGAAGATCACGATATCGATGAAATAAGATGGGCCGGATATCTGGATCGCAGCCATGTCTTTCAGAAAGTAAATTACGAACCGCGCACTGCCGTCGACCGTTTGCCCGCTGCGCAGGTCCAACTGGATGAAACGATCCTTTTGCTGCAGCAACAACTGGCAGAGCAGCTTCCGTTCGGTGAATTCCAGATCGAGGTAATGGCGGCGTTGGCGGAGGATTACCGCCCCGGTGAAACCATGGCCACGGCATTTGCGCGCTGGTCGCTGCGCTTGCTGCGCGGCCAGGGCATCATCATTCTCGATGCCTCCGACGACCGCTTGAAACAGTTGATGCTGCCCATCCTGCGCCGCGAATTGGAGGAAAATCTCTCCATCCCGGCCATGATGACCACCAATCAACAACTCAGCGATGCCGGCTATCATGCGCAGTTGGCGCTGCAGCCGCAGCGGCCGCATCTTTTCTGGCTCGAGGAGGGCCGCCACAGCCTGGAACGCGACGGCGATGGTTTTCGCAATCTGCATAATAATGCGCTTCTTTCCCTGCAGGATGTGCTCAGTCATCCCGAACGCCTCAGCCCCAAGGCGGCGCTGCGGCCGCTGGTGCAGGATTTTCTTCTGCCCACCCTGGCTTATGTCGGCGGTCCCGGGGAAATAGCCTATTGGGCGCAGTTAAAAGGCGTGTATGCCGCCTTCGGACGACCCATGCCCGTTGTGATGCCGCGGCCGGGCATGACGCTGCTGGACGCGCGCGCCGAAAAGTGGTTGCAAAAATATGAGATCACGCCAGAAGCCTATCTGACGGGACGGGAAAACGTTGAAGAAAAATGGCGCCAGGCGGGCATGCCCGCGGACCTGGCAGCCGCTTTGGCTTCCGTGCGCACGCCCATCGAACAGCATTGGCAGGATGTGCAGATGGCCATACAGCATTTGGATCCGACCCTGTCCGCTCCTTGTGAAAAAACGGGCGCGGGCATTCTTCATGCCATCGAACAGCTGGAGGCAAAGGCGCTGCGCGCCGTGGAACTAAAGGAGAAGAGCCGCGCTGATCATTTGCATGCGCTGCAGCAAAGTATCTGGCCGGGCGGACAGTTGCAGGAGCGGCAATTGAATATTGTGCCGCTGTTGTGCAAACAGGGCTGGGGATTGGTGGATCGGCTTTATGAGACGATTTCCTGGCGTGAACCCGCACATCAGATCATGGTATTGTAGAAAAAGGATTCGCATGACAGAACAACTGGATATATTGGCCTTTGGCGCCCACCCGGATGACGTCGAACTCATGGCCGGCGGCACCATCATCAAACTGGCGCGCAGCGGTTATCGAGTCGGCATGATTTCCTTGACGCAGGGGGAGATGGGCACCCGCGGTACCCCGCAGCAGCGCGCCGAGGAATTCGCCGCCTCGGCCGACATTATGGGGCTCTCTATGCACAAAATGCTGGACATCGAGGATGGATTTGTCGAGGTGAACCGGGAGAACAAGCTCAAGGTGATCGCGGAAATTCGTCAGTACCAACCCGCGCTGGTCTTTGCCCCCTATTGGGAGACGCGCCATCCGGATCACGCGCAATGCAGTCACCTGGTGCGGGAATCGGTCTTTCTGGCCGGACTAAAAAAGATTAAAACGGAGCATCCCCATTTCCGGCCGCAAAAGGTGGTGTACTATTGCGAGCACTATCTCTTCAAGCCATCCTTCATCGTCGACACCTCGGATACCTTTGAGCAGCGCATGCGGGCCATCAAGGCGTACAAATCGCAGGTCTTCAATCCCGACATGCGCCAGGATGACCAGGAAAAAACGCACATCAGCAGTCCGGAGTATTTCCAGTCCATCATCGCCCGGGCGCAGTTCTGGGGCGGGAAAATCGGCGTCGAATACGGCGAGCCCTTTTATGTGCGCGAACCGTTACGCGTCCGCGATCCCTATGCCCTGCTGATCGGGTAATCGCTGCGGGCGGGATCGCGCCTGTCTTCGGGAGCATCATGGTGTGAAATCACATCCCGTCGCGTTTTGCGATCAGGTGACAAGCTTGCTGCCACATCGCTCAGCAGTTTTCGGTTAAATGCACAAACCTGCTGCCACTCCGCCAAGCGTTTTTTGGTGTGAAATCACATCCCGCCCCGTTTTTGAGTTCAGGGATAGCGGACGGCTCTGATGTTTTTATGGACGGCTGCGAGAAAATCGCTGATGGTAGTCATCATCTCCGGATTGTGCAGCAGAAACGAGTCGTGCCCATACCAGGTTTCCAGCTCGCGGAACGTCACTTTTTTGCGGTTATTCTGCAGGGCATGCACCAGCTCCAGCGACTGCACCGTCGGATAGAGCCAGTCCGAGGAGAACGAGATCACCAGATACTGGGAGAGGACGTTTTTGAAGGCGTTGAGAATGGATCCGTGATCCCGTTCCAGGTCGAAATAGTCCAGGGCCTTGGTGATATAGAGATAGGAATTGGCGTCGAAACGGTCGACGAAAATGTCACCTTGATGCCGCAGATAACTCTCCACTTCGAAGTCCAGACCAAAATCGTAGCCATAATTTTCTTTCTCGCGCAAGCGGCGGCCGAATTTTCGCTGCATCGATTCTTCGCTCAGGTAGGTGATGTGAGCCAGCATGCGCGCCGTGGCCAAGCCCTTGGCGGGGCGTTTGTTGTGCAGCAGATAGTCGCCGCCGCACCAATCGGCATCGGCATAGATGGCCTGACGGCCCACTTCATCCCAGCCGATCTGCATGGCGTTCTGGTGGCAGGTGGTGGCGATGGGGATGGCCGAAGCCACCCGCTCCGGATAGGCGATGGTCCACTGTAAGGCCTGCATGCCGCCCATGGAGCCGCCGGTGACGCAGAGCAACCGTTTGATGCCGAGATGATCTATCAGCTCTTTTTGCGCATTGACCATATCCGCAACGGTGACCATGGGAAAATCGAGATTGTAGGGTGTGCCGGTCTGCGGGTCGATGGAGGACGGCCCGGTCGATCCCTTGCAGCCGCCGATCACATTGGAGCAGATGACGAAATATTTGTCCACGTCAAACGGCCGGCCTTGGCCGACCATGAAATCCCACCACCCCGGCTTGCGATTTTCGGGCGAGTGGTAACCCGCCACATGGGCATCGCCGGACAAGGCGTGCAGGATGAGAATGGCGTTGTCTTTTTCCGGATTCAATTCGCCATAGGTTTCATAGGCCAGGGTGATGGGGCCCAGGGTGCGGCCGCAGGTCAAGGACATCGGGGATTCGAGCGAGCCGAAGGTGAACGTTTTTTCCTGGACAAGCCCGACCGAATCCCGGGGCCATTCTGTTGGCGTTGAGGTCATGACGGTTATCCTTATGAATGCGCTTGTTCGAGGGCTTGTCGCAAATCCCAGATGAGATCATCCGGGTGTTCGAGGCCGATGGAGAGGCGAATCAGTTCCGGTGTGATCCCGCCTTCGCGTTGCTGTTCTTCGCTCAATTGCGAATGGGTGGTGCTGGCCGGATGGATGGCCAGGCTCTTGGCGTCGCCGACATTGGCCAGATGGGAGAAGAGCTGCAAATGTTCAATGAATCTGGCGCCTGCTGCTGTGCCGCCCTTGATGCCGAATACCACCATGCCGCCGTAGCCCTTTTGCAGATATTTCGCTGCGACGTCATGGCTGGGATGATCGGCCAGTCCCGGATAGCGCACCCATGCGACCGCCGCATGGCTTTGCAGGAACTGCGCGACGGCCAATGCGTTGCTGCAGTGTTTTTGCATGCGCAACGGCAGGGTCTCGATGCCCTGCAGAAAGAGCCAGGCGTTGTCGGGGGAAATGCAGGCGCCGAGGTTGCGCAGCGGCACCAGCCGCATGCGCATGATGAAGGCGAGGGGATTCATGTCGCCGAGATCGTGGGCGTAACGCAGGCCGTGATAGCTGGCATCGGGTTCGTTGAAGAGGCGGAATTTGGGATCGCGCCAGTCGAAGGCGCCGCTGTCCACGACGATGCCGCCGATGGCCGTGCCGTGCCCGCCGAGCCATTTGGTCAGGGAGTGGCAGACGATATCCGCGCCATATTCGATGGGCCGCAGCAAATAGGGTGTGGTGAAGGTGGAATCCACGATGAGCGGCAGGTGATGGGCCTGGGCGATTTTGGCAATAGCCTGGATGTCCGAAACATCGAGGGCGGGATTGCCGATGGTTTCGACGTAGAGAGCTTTGGTCTTGGCGGTGATGGCTTTTTCATAATTTTTCGGATCTGTGGGATCGACGAAGCGGCAGTGGATATCGAACTGCGGCAGGATGCAGTCGAACATGGTGTAGGTGCCGCCGTAGAGGTTGTTGGCGGAGACGAACTCGTCCCCGGCGGAACAGATGTTGATGATGGTATAAAAAATGGCAGAGGTGCCGGAAGCCAGGGCCAGGGCTGCGGCGCCGCCCTCCAGAGCGGCGACGCGCTGCTCCAGCACATCCTGGGTGGGATTGCCCAGACGCGTGTAGATGTTGCCAAGCTCCTTGAGCGCGAAGAGGTTGGCGGCGTGCTGCGTGTTTTTAAAGACGTAGGAGCTGGTGCGATAGAGCGGCACCGCGCGCGACAGGGTGGAAGGGTCGGGTTGCTGTCCGGCGTGCAGGGCCAGGGTTTCGAATGAAAAAATATGGTTTTTCATTTTATATGCCTTTAAAGAAAGTGCTGTGAAGATCAATTGGTGAAATTATTCAGTAATTATAACAACTTATTTTCAAAAAACAATGTGAAAAATGGTCTGTTTTTCTCAAAAATCAACGTTGTGCACCGGTAGGGTGGGCGCCAGCCCACCGGCAGCATAATCCAATAGAACAGGCCACGAAAAGCATTTGCTTCCTCAATATTTTTTTCTATTTTATAAAGTTAGGCGTTGATTTGACAGCGAGGAAAAAACATTGATCAGACACATCATCATGTGGCGGCTCGTCGATGCCTCCGATCAAGGCAAAAGGGAGGCGAAAAAGGTCCTTGAGGGTATGCGCGGTAAAATCCCGGGCATGTTGTCGCTGGAAGTGGGGCTGAACTATAATCCCAAAGAGATTGCCTATGATATCAGCCTGATGACCACGCATGCATCCGCTGCGGATCAGGATATCTATCAGGCGCATCCGGAACATCTGAAGATCAAGGCGTACATGTCCGGGGCCGCGGTCGCGCGGGCTATGGTGGATTATAAATTTTAATCGCGGATAAGACTGTAGGCGTCTTCTCCAGAGGGCGATCATTTTGCGCATCGGGCTCTGGAGAGCCCTCCTGCAGGGGATTTGGACAGAGATTTGTAGGAGCCATCTCCAGAGGGCGATTGGCATCTAGCACCACCGTGAAGCTGAACTATCTGTTTTTTCTCGGTGCCTCTGTGTCCCTGTGGTAAAACCTTTTCGCCACTGAGGCGCGGAGACACAGAGGAGATCATGGGGCCACCTTGTCGCGCATCGGGCTCTGGAGAGCCCGCCTGCAGGGGATTTGGACAGAGATTTGCATCAAACGGCTTGTTTATAACTAAATGAGGTTTTTATGCCCCCCACTATTAAGGCACCACGAGGTACTGAATTGTCCTGCAAGGGTTGGGTCCAGGAAGCGGCCCTGCGCATGTTGATGAACAATCTCGACCCCGAAGTGGCCGAGATGCCGCAGGAACTGATCGTCTACGGCGGCACTGGCAAAGCGGCGCGCAATTGGGATTGCTTTCACGCCATTGTTAAAACGCTGCAGCGTCTGGAAAACGACGAAACCCTTTTGGTGCAGTCTGGCAAACCGGTCGCTGTCTTTAAAACCCACGAAAATGCGCCGCGGGTACTCATCTCCAATTCCATGCTGGTGCCGCGCTGGGCCACCTGGGACGAGTTCCGCCGCCTCGAAGGGCTGGGACTCACCATGTACGGTCAGATGACCGCCGGCAGCTGGATCTACATCGGCACCCAGGGCATTCTCCAGGGCACGTACGAGACCTTTGCCAGCTGCGCCGCCACCCATTTCAACGGCTCTCTCGAAGGCCGTCTGTTGGTGACCGCGGGCTTGGGCGGCATGGGCGGCGCCCAGCCATTGGCCGCTACCATGAACGGCGCCGCTTGCCTCTGTATCGAAGTGGACCGCCACCGCATCGAACGGCGGCTGCAGACGCGCTATCTCGACGTGATGAGCGAAGATCTGGGCGATGCCCTGGACAAGCTGATGGCCGCCAAAGCCAAAAAAGAACCACTCTCGGTGGGATTGCTGGGGAATGCGGCCGAAGTGCTGCCCGAGCTGGTGCACCGCGGCGTGAAGCCGGATGTGGTCACAGATCAGACCTCGGCGCACGATGTCCTCAATGGCTACGTCCCGCACGGGATCTCGTATGAAGAAGCCCTGGCCCTGCGCCAGAGCGATCCGGAGCGTTATAAGACCATGGCGCGACGCGCCATCGTGCAGCATGTGCAGGCCATGATCGATCTCAAAAAATCCGGCGCGGTGACCTTCGATTACGGCAACAACATCCGTGGCGAGGCGCTGGCCAATGGCCTGAGCAATGCCTTCGATATCCCCGGATTCGTACCGGAATTCATCCGGCCGCTTTTTTGCCTCGGCAAGGGGCCTTTCCGCTGGGCCGCCTTGAGCGGCGATCCCGAAGACATCTATGCGACCGATGCAGCGGTCATCAGAACCTTTCCGGAAAATGCTGGACTAAAGCGCTGGCTCACCAAGGCGCGCGATCAGGTGGCGTTCCAGGGACTGCCCTCGCGCATCTGCTGGCTCGGCTATGGCGAGCGCGCGAAAATGGGCAAGGTGTTCAACGACCTCGTCGCCTCCGGAGAAGTCAAGGCGCCCATCGTCATCGGCCGCGATCACCTCGATGCCGGCTCGGTGGCTTCGCCCAATCGCGAGACCGAAAAGATGCGCGACGGCAGCGATGCCATCGCCGACTGGCCCATTCTCAATGCCTTGATCAACGCGGTCAACGGCGCCAGCTGGATTTCTGTGCATCATGGCGGCGGCGTGGGCATCGGCAATTCCATCCATGCGGGCATGGTCATCGTCGCCGACGGCACCAAGGAAGCGGAAAAACGGCTGCTGCGCGTCCTCACCAGCGATCCCGGTATGGGCGTGGTGCGGCACGCGGATGCGGGCTATGATATCGCCACCCGGGCCGCCCGCGATATGGATGTTGACATTCCCATGCTTCCCTGACAAGAAAGTGATTGAATGAGCGACCGGTTCCCTTTTTCCTTCTTTCGGAATGGGTAACGACAGGCGCCCTGACAAGAGAGTGATTAAATGAGCGACCGGTTCCCCTTTTCCTTCTTGCGGAATGGGTAACGACAGGCGCCCCGACGAGAGAGTGATTAAATGAGCGACCCCAAGATATTTTACCGCGAACTGGACGCCCTGCTGGCCAAGATTCGCATCGAAGAGGGCGGCGAAGATTTTCTGCCCTCGATCCTTCAAGAGCTGGCCGAGAAATTCGAAGCCAGGCTGAATATCGGCAATGGGCGGTTGTACGAATTGCAGGATGAAGAGTTTGTCCTGCAATATCCCGTCGATGGCACCAATGGCGCTTATGTCCAGCAATTATCGCGCGATTCCGAAGTGGTTCAATTGGCTTACCGCAACCGCAGTTATATCTATGATGACTGGACTCTAAACAGCCAGTTTGTGAGAATTCATCAAGATCGGCTGGTTATGCATGCCGCCATCTGGGTGCATGGACCTGAGCACCAGTGGCTGCTGGTTTTCGATTTAAAGCAGGGATGGGTGCGCGAAGAGATCAATCTCTTTTTGAATTCGGTGCGCACCAGTCTCAACTATCGCCTCTTTTCGGATGCCATTGGCGTGCGTCTGGAGCAAGCGGTGCAGATACAGAAAAGTTTGCTGCCGCAAAGCGACCCCAGGATCAAGGGCTATGACATCGCCGGATTTTCGCAACCCGCGGAATTGGTGGGTGGCGACTTTTTTGATTATTTTGAACTGGAGGACGGCACCATCGGCGTCACCATCGGCGATGTCAGCGGTCATGGCTTGCCCGCGGCCCTGCTGATGCGCGATGTGGTGATCGGATTGCGCATGGGACTGGCCATGGAGCTGCGCACTGTGCACACGGTCAAGAAACTCAACAAAGTCATTTTGCGCAGCACCTATGCCACCAATTATGTGTCTCTTTTTCTCGCCGAGATGGAAGAGGACGGCCATCTTTTCTTTGTCAATGCCGGCCATCCCGGACCGTTTGTCATCAAGGGCAAGTCGGCCAGGCAGTTGCATGCCACCGGCACCACGCTGGGATTTTTGCAGGACATCGAACTGCACCGCAATTATGTGCATCTCGAATCCGGGTCGGTGCTGGTGCTCTTTTCCGATGGCATTGTCGAACGGCAGGACGAGGCGGGGGAGATGTTCGGGACGGATCGCCTGGCGGAGTGGATCATGGCGCATCAAAAGCTCGATGCCAAGAGCCTGTTAAAAGCCACTTTTGAACATGTTTACGAATTCGGCGGCAGCAGTCCCTGGGATGATGATGCCACCATGGTGATTATTAAAAGAGAGTAGCAGTGCCAGGCACTGCTTTGCATACCATAAGACGCTTAGCAGCACAGCGAGTGATGATGTAAAATCTTTTTTCAAGCAATTCCTGTAATTTATGTCTTCAGATAAAAACAAAATGGACATAAACTTTTAAATCTATGACTTGGTATATTATTCAATAAGGCGTAAAATGGATTACTCGAAATTTAAAAATATCTATTGGTTTTATTTATTGCATGAAATTTTCTCCGTCTGATATTTATGCAGGGCTAAAACAATCTTTCTCAATGTTTTAATTGTGTACAAAAAATATAGCCTAAAAACTACTTTGAAAATTAATATATTTTTTTTATCCTTATTTAAGGGGCATCATCAAAATACTGAAAAAAAAGGGATAATTCATATCATGATTGGAGGGTATCATGAAAAATAATTTAACGCGGTTCCTTCTTATTATTCTATTTATGACATTATCAAATTGCTATGCAGTTAGTTATTTTAAAGAAATCGAATCCTTTGGTGATCCAACTGAATATTTTGAAGGTTTTTATGCTGATGGTTTGCTTATTTTCCATGGTTGGGTTGAGGCTGTTAATGGAGTTGCGATAGCAAATGGAACTTATGATAACGCAACCATTATTCATGTGCAGATAGGAACTTGGGGTGGACCTGCAGGTACAGGATCCGATGAAGATTACAATCATGCCGGTGGCGAGTATGATTATGGGTATGTCTACGTTACATTAAGAGTTGATGCTTACAGCGGCGGAAGCAATTATGCTATTGCAGGTCTTTCAGTTACCAATTGATTTATAATTTCATAAATTATGCATGATATGAATTATCCCGTCATATTTAAAAATTTGCGTATTGTCACACAAGATTTTAATCAAAACCAATCTTAATCTTTGTAAGCAAGCCATGAACGTAATTATCAAGATTAATATATTAGCTGCATTTTTAATTTTATCAAGTATTAATATGCAAGAACAGGACTGCAGTGTGCCTGCTGAATCTTCTATTATTTTAAAAATTGGAAATGCTGAAAGAACATTGTATGAACTGAAAAGCTATTTGGATGCTTACATAGAAAAACACAAAATTTCATCCCTTTTAAACGAAAAAGAAATTATTAATAATGGCATCAATGAGTTTATAAATGACACGTATTTCTTGGCTGATGCATATGATAAGAAAATTGATAATGTTACTTCAATAAATGAAAGGGTTGTGAGGACCTCACGATTTTTACTGGTTCAGAAACACGGCCCACTTTATCAAGAAATTATTGAAAAAAAAGTAAAAATTTCGACCGACGAGTTACAAGAAGCAAAAATGAAAAGAAAAAGGATTGTAAAAGCGAAGTATATAATTATACCAAAAATAATTCTGGAAAGTCTACTCAAAATTGATAGTGTGAATTATAGCCTAGATTTAAAAACATTTCAAAAAATTATGAGTGATAGCTGTGCCCTGAGAAATATAAAAATTGTGGACCAAGATATTATTTACCCATTTTTGCTGTTTTCTAAGGCTGTGAATGATGAAATTTATCATCTAAAAATTGGGGAAATAACAAAACCGATTCTGCTCGGTGATAAAGTTTGCTATGTACTTAAAATAGCTGATTCATTAAATTGCGAGGCCGAAGGTCAAGAAAACCTACAAAAAATATTAGCCAGCCTTAAAATTCAAAAAAGGAAAGAAATCGAAAAAGCACATGAAGAAAAAATCTCATCAGATGTGATCACGATTAAAAACGAAAAAAACATTAGTAAATTTGCTGGTTTTGTAGAAACAATTAATCTTATGAAAGAAAATATTGACAATGCATTACACTGTTGCATTATTGACACTTTAATGAAAATTAATATTGCAGGTCTTGATACGTTTATAACAGTAGGTAATTTCATTAATTATTATAAATATCTTCCAGTTAAGAGATTGGTAAAAACAAAAGAAGATATTAATTGTTATTTAGATATTATTAAGAATGAGGAATATGAATACCGATTAGCTCAAAAGTTATATCTAGATAAAACAGATACTTTTATAAATGAAATTAAGAATTATAAGCATAAATGCATGATAAATGAAGTTAAAAAGCATTATTTATCTAAAGATATCCCCGCTGATCTACTAAGGTTAAAAAATAAGTTTACAATTATTACTAATATTATCTTTGAGTGAAATAATTATTTTGTAAGAAGTTATTCTTTCCCATAAGCCTGCATAGGGGTGCGATTTGAAGTGGAGCGCGATTAATCTTGTCCGCGTTGGTTGCTGTTGGCTTATTGTGCTTTTGATACTAAATTTTGAATTATTCGCCGGCACCAGCGGAAAAATTAATGGTCAAATCAGAGATGCCGTTACACGCAACCCCCTGCCAGGGGTACAGATCACCATCACCGGCACTGCTTTGGGAGCCATCACTGATGTTAACGGCCGCTACCAACTCCTCCTTGTTCCTCCTGGTATCTATACCATTAAATTTCGACTGCTTGGATACGAATCGCAAGTAATTAACAACGTGACTGTCGCTTCCGATCAGACCAGCCAGCTTGATGTTGCTCTTAAACAAACCATTATCGAGGGCGAGCGTGTCACCATTCGTGCTGTAAAACCGCTCATCCAAAAGGATCTGACTTTTACCAGCACCACTCTTTTGAAGAATCGGATTTCAGAATTGCCATCAGAAGAAATGGAGCATCTGCTGTCATTGCAGCCCGGCATCACCAAAGACAGCAAGGGCGCACTGCATGTGCGCGGCGGAAGGGCAACAGAGGTGGCTTATCTTGTAGATGGCGTGCCAGTTACGGATGGCTTTGACCGGCAGGCAGCCATCGAAGTAGATAATTTGGGTATTCAAGAATTGCAGGTTATTGCGGGCACTTTTAATGCCGAATATGGTCAAGCTCAATCGGGCATCGTCAATATCATAACCAGAAAAGGAAATGACCATTTCCAGGCCGAGTTGTCGACCTATATGGGGGACTATCTCAGCAGGGGGAAAGCGCTCTTTTATCATATCGAGGACCTCTCCCCTTTTGCAGTAAAAAATTTGGTCGGGATTTTTTCCGGGCCATTGGGGCTGTGGGATGGAACATTTTTTCTCACCGGGCGCCGTGAACAATCAGATGGCTGGCTTTATGGCTGCCGCGAATTCGCAATTCCCGAAAAAAATCCACACAGCCAGGGGTATACCATCTATAATTCTCATTCTCATGCCGGGGATTCCACCTTTGCGGCGATGAATGGCTCCGAAAGAAACCTGCTGCAAGGAAGCATTCATTTTTCTCCTCAAAAGCGGATGCCGTTTCGCTATACTTTCCTTTTAAACATGGAAAAAGCGGGCATCTATGACCAGCGTTTTGCCCGCTTCCCTGATGCAAACAGCAGATTGAGAAACACCGCTCAGTCGCATTTCTTTCATATCGATTATATCCTGTCTGAGAGATCCTTTATTTCCTGTGACTTTTCGCGACTGTACCGGCAAAATATTCGACGCCTTTTTTCTGATCCCTATGATGAACGTTATCTATTCCCTGCGCTATCCACAGAACAAATTTATCAACGTAACCTGCAGGAAGGTCTGGAATATGTGACCGATTTTTCTGACAACGTGCGCAGCCAGACAAAAAATACAACCCATATAGTAAAAATGGATTTTACATCCCAGATGCATCCGTTACATCTCATCAAAACTGGCTTTGAGAGCAAATGGTATTACATCGATTATTATTTTGCGCAGGTCATCAACGATCCGAAAAATAAAATCGAGAATCTATTTATCCCCTTTCTGGACGATGAGAACACACCACGATGTGATGCGTATACCAACAAGCCACAAGAAGCATCCCTCTATTTTCAGGATAAAATCGAGTACAAGGACATCGTTGTAAACGCCGGATTACGTTTTGACTCTTTCAATTCGCACGGAGAACTGCCTTCCATACTGGACCAAAAAGAGTCCGGAATGCTGTCGGCGCCGAGACGGCCTGCATCCATCAAGACAAAATGGAGCCCCAGGACAGGCCTTGCATTTCCAATCTCAGATCGAGGCGTCATTCATTTCTCATACGGACATTTTTCTCAAATACCGGATTTCAAATCCCTCTATTGGAATTCTGAATATGAGATCCAATTGGGATCACTTTCAACCATGGTGGGCAATCCTGATCTCAAACCTGAAACCACCATTAGCTGGGAAGCGGGGATTCAGCATGAGCTGGCTGATGATATGGCCCTGGATGCAGCTATCTATTTCAAAGATATCAAAAATTTGCTTGGCCAGGAGATCATACGGCTGAAAGGCGGTCAAGCGTATGCCAGGTACATTAATCGGGATTATGGCAATGTGCGCGGTTTCATGATAGCCTTGGAAAAAAGACCGGTGCAGGGCTTGGCCCTCAATCTGGATTATACTTACCAGCTGGCGCGGGGAAATGCTTCGGACCCCTTTGCGGTTTATACCGACAATCAGGGCACACCGCCGCGCGAGAGTGAAAAACAGGTGTTGCCTCTCGATTGGGACCAGCGCCATACACTGAACGGTTCCTTCACCTATTCCTTGTCCGAAGGCCGTGGGATTACCCTGGTTTTGCAGGCAGGATCAGGACTTCCTTACACGCCAACAGACCCGAATCGCGCTTTGCGAACGGCTTTTGAAAACAGTGCGCGTAAGCCTCATTCCTTCAATGCGGATCTCTACGCCAATTATTCACTGAGCAGCCGCGGTTTTGCATCAGCCGTGTTCATCAAAATCTACAATCTGTTTGACACGAGGAATGAGACCGATGTATTCACGGATACCGGCAGGGCGGGTTTTACTCACACCTTGAATTATCAACTGGGCAATCGCCGGCCCGATTTTTACAGCGCGCCCCGTCTGGTGATGGCGGGCTTGACCGTAAAACTGGGCGATAAAAATGCGGAGGCACAGTGATGAGAATAAAGATCATTGTCATCGGCTGCTTCTTGATGAGTCATTATTCTTGGACGCAGACAGCGGGATATCACGGGGCTGTCAGTAACGTGGGCACGACATCCGCGTCCTTTTTGAATATTGGCGTCGGCGCCCGCGCTGTTGCGATGGGCGGGGCGTTCGCTGCATTAGCTGATGATGCATCAGCGCTCTACTGGAATCCCGCTGGCATCAGCCGCTGCGAGCATACGGAGATCATTCTTAATCATAGCGACTGGTTCCTGGACATCTATCATGAATTTGCCGGCGCGGTTGCATCTGCCGGCCGCCATGGTTTCGGCCTTGGCGTTACCTACCTTGGCATGCCGGATCAAGTTGTCCGCACCATCGATCAGCCAGAAGGCACCGGAGATTATTATTCTGCATCCGATTTGGCGTTAGCGCTGAGCTATTCGTATGAATTCACGGATCAATTCGTGATGGGTTTTACCGCCAAGTATATTCATCAACAAATCTATAATTCCTCTGCTTCCGCAGGCGCCGTTGATTTGGGTGCCTTATACAACCCGTCCTTCTTCAAGCGGCTCACACTGGGCGTGCAGATTGCCAATTTTGGGTCAGATCTGCGTTTGCGGGGCAGGAGCCTGGCCCAAAAAATTGATGTTGACGAAAATCACTATTCGAGTTCACAATTGCCGGCGCAATTGGATACCGATGCCTTCTCATTGCCACTACTGTTCCGGTTTGGACTGGCGCTAAAAGTATTTGAATCAAAGCGTAATTCCTTCACTACAGCCATTGATTTGTTGCACCCAGCGAATAACAGCGAAAGCTTGAATGCCGGCGCCGAATACGTTTTCATGGGCACTTATGCCTTGCGTGCGGGGTACGGATCTCTTCTGGAAAAGGATTTTCAGGAGAGCAGCGGCCTGTCCATGGGCGCAGGACTCAAAATCTACGCAGGCGGCGCTCTGATGATGCTGGATTATGCTTATCAATCTCATGGCATACTGGAAAATGTCAATCGCTTAAGCTGTGGAATACGATTCTAAAAAGGATAAGGCGATATTAGTAACGAGATGGGGTTCACCAATGTTCATTCGTATGTTGCAAACGGCCGTTTTCTTCATGTCAGCTCTTGTAGCGGCGAACCTTAATGCCCAGGGCAATTGGCAGCAGATACTGCCGCCAGGTGCAACCACCAATCAAATGAGCGGTCTTTTTTTCGTGGACGCGCATACAGGTTGGTCTGTTGGTGACTATGGGACTATTCAAAAAACCTCAGATGGCGGCACAACCTGGCGGATAATCCCCATTCACTGGCTCACTCCGTTGCGCGATGTCTTTTTTGTATCCATGAGAACGGGTTTCATTGTCGGACAAAATGGCTTAATTTTAAAATCCGGCGATGGCGGAGAAAGATGGGAGCAAAAGATCATTCGTTATACCAATAATCTGAACCGCGTTATCTTCAGTGACAGTCTGCATGGATGGATAATCGGCGAGAAAGGGCTGATACTCCATTCCAATGATGGTGGTGAAACCTGGCAGCAGCAAATCAGCAATTCGCGTGAGGAGCTTAAAGGCATTGCCAGAATCAACGATTCGTCATTTTGCATCACAGGGAAAAATCGTACCTGGCTGCTCAGCCGCAATAGCGGAGCTTTCTGGGAAAAGCTTTCTCCCGAATTATTGAATGCTAAATATATTTATCATTTTAATGATGTTTTTTTCCTCGACGAACAAAAAGGCTGGATCGGCGGCAGCAAGATTATTTCGGATTATTTGACCAGACCCGTACTCTTGCATACGCCAGATGGAGGCAATTCCTGGCTGGAACTCCAGATAGTAAGCACGCAGTATGAGGATTTATCGATCAAAAGCGGCAGCTCAACCAGCATCGAGCAACTCTATTTCGATGAGTTTGGGCATGGATTATTCACGCAGAGTACTGGCTACGATGCCGCCGGCTCCCCCATGCCTAACGGACCCTACTATTCGCGTGATTATGGTAAAACCTGGCAGAGCATTATCCCTGCCCATTATGAGGTCATGGCGCATGATGGACGTTTCTTTTTTATCACTCCGAATAAAGTGATTAAAAATGCCAGTCGCGGCGAATTTATGGTCTCGCAGGATGGCGGACAATCCTGGGAGTTCCCCAATGCAGCGCAGCGGGGTTTTGATGGATTAAGGTTCGTTGGAAACGGTATTCTGCTGACCAGCAAGATCGATCAAATTCAAAAAAACAGGGTATGGCTACGATCATCAGATTATGGACGCACCTGGCAGAACCTGGAACCTGAATTCAGGGATTCGGGCGGCGCAATGATTCATCCTGATTTGCATGCAAGACCTGGATTTTCCATCGACGAATTATTATGGGAATATTTTGAAACACCACCCTCTAATTTCTACTATATGTTTGAATCGATTGACAGGGGGCAAACCTGGCATCAGTTGTATGGCCCTATCACAGCCTTTCCTCCATGGCGGCTGTATTTTCTGAGTCCGGATAGCGTGATTTCGTACATGCTGGAAATAAAGACAAATGGATCAACACAGGCCGTGTCGTTTATTTACTATTACAGTTCAGATGGCGCCCGCTCTTTTCAAAAGATCGAGATTTCAGGCCTGTGGAACCAACTCTCGCCATTTGACGCCTCCAATCCCATGATTAATAACCACTTTTTCGTCGACAACCGCATCGGATTTATCATTGGCAGCGATGGCAACATGTTAAAGACCACGGACGCCGGACTGAGCTGGAAAAATATCTATAGTGGTGTCGCAGATGATCTCTGGGGAATACATTTCATTTCAGCGGATACCGGATTCGTCACGGGCGAATTTGGCAGAATCCTCAAATCCACGGACAGCGGTGAAACCTGGCGCAAAACCAACAGCGGAACTCAAGAGACTATCTATACAATTGCCTTCAAAAATCAACAGGAAGGTTGGGCTGGTTATGAAAACGGCTTGCTCTTCACAAATGATGGAGGTGAAACCTGGCAGCCAGTTCCTCTGCGCTACCAGCACGGTCCGATAAGGCATCTCTATTTTGATGCGCAGGGCACTGGTTACGCATGTCTGCATTACTATTTTGAAGAAGAGGAAGGCCCGGGAACGCGCATGATCAAACCACAGTCGCCGCCCTGGGATTATGAATATTTGCTGGTTCTGCCCGGAGATGATACCGGGGTTGAGAAAAACCAATACGCTCAATTCCCGCAAAACCCGGTCTTACAACAAAATTATCCGAATCCATTCAACGCCAGCACCACCATCTCTTTTTATCTGCCCAAGTCAGGAGAGGTCACGATTGATGTTTATAATATTCACGGGCAGCTGGTCCGACATCTTTTACACGAGATCAAATCATGGGGCCATTATAGTCAAATCTGGGATGGAAGGTCCGCATCTGATGAAATGGCGCCTTCAGGTGTGTATGTGTACCGGTTACAAATGGCTGGCAGCGTCCAAACCAAAAAAATGATTCTCGTGCGGTGAGGAAAGTGTTGAGATGAGCCGTCGTCTTCGATATCTGTTTGGGATCTGTTTTTTAATCGCGATTTTACGACCAGCATCCGCCCAACATCTTGAACTCGTAGAAAATCGCGTGACGGGCGTTCATAATGGCAATCTGGTTCGGACCCGCTTTGGCAATTATGGCAACCTTGGCCACCGGACTGAAAAGCCCAGTATGGAATGGCCCAAAGGAAGCGGGAATGAATACGGACTTGAATTCGTCATGTTTGCGGGGGCGCGCATTGTCGATGAAAAATCGAGTCAGTATTATATCTTTACTGAAAGTTTTAGTGATCCCTATAATCTGGATGAAAATCCTACAGGCGCTTATACTTATAGCTGGGAACCGCTGCCTGGATATTATAACAATTTATTGCCTGAAGCACAGCAGTCGGTCGCCATGAGCAATATCCGTGAGACATGGCCAATACATTGGATGTACGATTATCCCGGCGTGCAGGGCAGCCGCGACG
>CAUJEL010000022.1 GCA_963169875.1 Candidatus Zhuqueibacterota bacterium | reverse complement strand
CAAGCTGATCGACAATTTCAACCACATATCGTGCCAAGTGCTTTTCAGGCAGCCAGTCTTGCAATGATGGTGGCAAAAAATAAAGTGTCTCACGATCTGCGTCGATAAACTTGCTTTTCATGACCATCTCCTAACCAGTTGGTATTACTGGTAAATATAGAGATAATGCCAATGGTAAGCAAGCTAAAACATGAACGTTATAAATATTTTTACCAATCGGATTCAAGCACATTCACTGCGCGTTAGGCTGATTTGTGCTGCTAAATCCGACAGACTCCTAGTGCGCGGCGAGCCAGTCATCGCCAATGCCTGTATCTACCTTGATGGGCACGTCCAGTGTGATGGCGTTCTCCATCTCCTCCTTGACCAGTGCGCGAATGGTTTCCGTTTCCGGCCGTGGCACCTCCATGACCAGTTCATCATGCACCTGCATGATCATTTTAGCGGCATGATGCTCGGCTTCCAGCCGTTGCTGGATACGAATCATCGCCACCTTGATGAGGTCCGCCGCGCTGCCCTGGATGGGCGTGTTGATGGCGGTGCGCTCGGCGAAATCGCGCATGCGGCGGTTGTCGCTGGAGATGTCCGGCACGATCCTGCGGCGGCCTAGCAGGGTGGTGACATAACCTTTCTGCCGGGCATCCGCCACCGTCTTGAGCATGAATTCCTGCACCCGCGGATAATTGGCAAAATAGGTCTGAATGAACAAATCCGCCTCTTCATTGCTGATACCAAGCCGTTGCGCCAGACCATAGGCGCCCATGCCGTACATGATGCCAAAATTCACTTCCTTGGCCCGGCGCCGCATTTCGGGCGTGACCTGGGCGGCATCCACCTTGAAAACCAGCGCGGCTGTGCGCGTATGCACATCCTCGTCGCGCAGAAAAGAGTCCCTCAACATCTTATCCCCGGAGAGATGCGCCATAATGCGCAGCTCGATTTGCGAGTAATCGGCGTCGACGATCACCTTGTGGTCGTCCGCCGGTATGAAGGCGCGGCGGATGCGGCGGCCGGTCTCGGTGCGAATGGGGATATTCTGCAGATTCGGATCGCTGGAGGAGAGGCGTCCGGTGGCGGCCACGGCCTGATTATAGGAAGTATGCACGCGGCCTGTTTTCGGATTGATCAACCGCGGCAGGGCATCCACATAGGTGGATTTCAACTTGGCGAGCTGACGATAATCGAGGATGCGCCGCGGCAGCTCGTGCTGATGGGCCAACTCTTCGAGAACGGCCACATCGGTGGAAAATCCGGTTTTGGTTTTACGCGCTGTGGGCAGCTTGAGTTCTTCGAACAGGATGGTTCCCAACTGTTTGGGGGAATTAATGTTAAAGCGTTTCCCGGCCAGGGCGTAGATATCCTTTTCGATCAGACCCAACTCACCCTCGAATTCCGAGGACATCTTGGCCAGGTAAAGCTCATCCAGCGAGACACCGTTTTCCTCCATGACCTGGAGGACATGAATGAGCGGAATTTCGACATTGTCCAGCAGCGGCCGCAGCGCCAGTTCATCGATTTTGGCCATGAGAATTTTTTGCAGGCGCCAGGTGAAATCAGCATCCTCGCAGGCGTATTCAGCCACCTGGTCGATCGGCACGTCGTCCATGCTGCGCTGGTTCTTGCCGCTGCCAAGGAGATGCTGCGTCGGAATTTTCTTGAGATTAAGATACTCGAGGCTGACCGCATCGAGATTATGCTGAAATCCCGATGGATTGATGAGATAACTGGCCACCATGGTATCGCAGGTCAGACCCTGCACCTTGATGCCATGCTGTGACAGCACGAGCAGGTCATATTTGGCGTTATGACCGCATTTTTTTATCTGTGGATTTTCCAGGATCGGTGCGAGGCTTTTCAGCACCAGATTCAGCGGCAATGGTGAGATTTGGGATGCCAGATCCAAGGGGCCCATGACCGGGATGTAATAGGCAACGCCTGCTTCCCAGGAGAGAGAGATGCCCACCAACCTGGCACGCATGGCGTCCACAGAAGTTGTTTCGGTATCCAGTGCAAAATACTCAACGGAATGCAGCGTCTGGCACAGTTCCAGCAGCGATTTTTCATCGCGGACGAGATGATAGGTTTTTTGTACGTCCGCTGGCTTGCTGAAGCGGTCGGCCAGGGAATAGAGTTCCATCTTTTTAAAAAACTGCATGGCGCGGTCGGCCGGCACGGCGCGCGCACGCAGTGTTTCAAGATCGATATCCAGGGGCACATCGCAATGGATCGTGGCCAACTTTTGCGACAGCCGTGCGAGATCCTGATGTTCCTGCAAAGAGGCGCGGTATTTTTTCCCTTCCACTTCTTCGACGTGGGTGAGAATGGATTCGAGAGAGCCGAATTTTTGCAGCAGCGCCAGGGCGCCGACCGGGCCGATGCCGGGGACGCCGGGAATGTTGTCCGAGGCGTCGCCGCACAAGGCGAGGAAATCGATGATCTGCTCCGGCGGGATGCCCATTTTATTCCTGACGCCGTCCCGGTCCAGCCATTCAACGCCTTCGCCGCCGCGATGAGGATAATAGACCACGGTTTGATCATCGACCAGTTGCATGAGATCTTTATCGCCGGTGACGAGAACGGTTTTAAGGCCGCTGCTGCGCGCGCGTTTGGCCAGCGTACCCATGATGTCATCGGCTTCAAAACCGGGTTTGCGGATGAGTGGAAATTGCAGCGCATCGAGCAGCTGTACCAGACGCGGCAGCTGTTCCGCCATGTCTTCGGGCATGGCGGCGCGCTGCGCCTTGTATTGTTCGTACATTTCATGGCGAAAGGTTGGCTCGGGAGAGTCAAAGACGACGGCAAAAAAGTCCGGCTTTTCCTGTTCAATGAGATTGAGACAGATGCGCGCAAAACCGAAAATGACGCTGACGTGTTCACCGCGCGAATTCACCAGGGGATTTCGGGCAAAAGCAAAAAAAGTGCGATAGGCGAGTGCGGCGCCATCGATGAGAAACAAACGTTTTTCAGGTTGATTCGTGGTCATGTGTGTTCCGTGCGGAGTGGATTGGCTTGGGGACGCTGCACCATCTTTCTTGTTAGGCATCCGGGATATGTCTAAATGTAAATAAATTCATGTTTTGATGCAATGTAAAAGTGCGGATCAGGTTTTCTTTGCAAAATTGAGTTTTTTTTCATATACTATTAATCTAGCCTGTTCTATTCATAAACCGCCGAGCGCGCCGAGGCCGCCGAGCAATTTTTATTATAATTATCGAATTTTTATGATTTGATTTTGATCTCAGCCATTCAAAGTTGTTATTAATGCCATCTTTATGTTTTTATATTCTTTGCGTACCTCTGCGTCCTTGGCGGTGAATAATTCAGTCCAGGTGTAAATAAAAACAGAAACAGGAGTTCAACCATGAACCAGCCCCCTGCACAACAAATCAACATAGAACTTGGCGAGAAAGAAGCCGAGGGGATTTATTCCAATCTGGCGGTGATTTCGCATTCTCCGGCTGAATTTGTCATTGATTTCACCCGGATGGTGCCGGGCGCTCCCAAAACCAGGGTTTATGCGCGCATCATCATGACGCCGCAGCACGCCAAATCTCTGCTCAACGCGCTCAAGGATAACATCTCAAAATATGAGCAGCAGTTCGGTGAAATAAAAATCTATGCCGAACCGGCCAAAGATAATCGTCCGATGGGCTTTCATCCGGACCAGAGCAGCGACACAAATTTAAAGACGCTTCCATGATGTACACAAGATGGTGGCATATCAGCCTTTTGTTCGCCATTGTCTGGGTTCTGCCAGCGACGGCCAAGTCCTCCCATTCGCGGGGGGGGGTGGCGCTGTTGGCGGGCAATTGGAAACCCAGTGATTTGGACGCACAACCCAGCAAACCCTTTGCCCGGATTGAGGGAGCAAACTATTTTTGCGGTCTGGCCCTGCTCACACCCGAACTGGGCGGCCTCGCCCTGCAGGTCAGTACCTGGCAATGGCAACAGCGTGGATTGGCCGGGCGGCTCAACGCCGATGCGGTCAAGCTGCGCCATCTCGCGCTTGATATCAAACATCAGCTCATTTCCACATCGATCATTTGCCCATACGTCACCTATGGCGCTGGAACGATCTATGGCCAGACAAAGGCAGCAGCGGACTATACGAAATTACGTCACCTCGGCTACGCCATCAATTTTGGCGCGGGCGTCGACTTCCTGCTGTTTCAGCATTGGGGGATCGCCGGTGAATATCAGTATCTCTACGCCGATCTCAAGGAAAAAACCGGACTCACCCAAAAATACAGCGGCCCCAAACTCACCTTTAAACTGCACTTTTTCTTTTGAGCCTCTTTGTACGACGTTGATGCAAAGTGTTCACCCCTGAAACAACTCTCCCCCTTTTTCACACTTGACCGGCCCTTTTAATGTGTTGTTGTGCAAACAGTGAGCGTATATTTGTAAACCTCCGTGCGCGAATTTTTTTATCATTGTTTTTATTGTTTTTGCAATCTACTGTTTTGAAAAAAAAACAACCTTTTTCACGCGAATTAAGCGAATAAATCGGATATTTTTCCAATCAGGTATAAAATTTGCGTGCACTTGGGCGAATGGTATAATCTATCATCAGGGATTATTGTGACTGTAAGATTTTTCTTTGATCTTTTTTGATGCCTTATATTGGGAGGACATGCTTTGGTTTCGATAAAGAATTGGCCGCATCGCGCCTGGATTTTGGTGCTGGGGATGGCTTGGTTGCTCGGAGCGTCGCAGAGCGCGGCGCAATGGCGTATCATGCCGGTGGGTAACTCCATTACAGCCGGAGTGGGCAGCACGAGTGGCGTGGGGTATCGCAACTATTTGTACGACAGACTGCAGGGCATCGACTTCACCTTTGTCGGCCCCAACGGATCGGCGCCGTACAACGGCTTCTTTCAGGCGGGCTTGAAAATTGAAGATTTCTACACCGGTGGCAATGGCACCGGCACCAGAGACATCGCCGCTGCCATGGAGATGTACCGTCCGGACATCATCCTGCTCCACGTTGGCACCAACAACATGAACAACGACCAGCCCAGTCCCTATTCATCCAACACCGGCATCACCCTGGAAAGGACCTCCTCGGGCAAACTGGCGGAGCTGCTACGCTACCTGTCGAGATGGTCCAATGGCAGCCGCGGCGATTTTCTCAAACGAATATATGTCTGTAAAATAATACCGCGCTATGTGGACGGAACCCTCGATGCCAAAGTGGCTGAATACAATGCCGAAATAGATCGCATGTTTTTCGAAAATGCGCCCGGTATTGTATTCAGCAAAATCACGCTGGTGGATATGTACAATACCGTATCAGTCGCCGATTTAAGCGACGGTGTGCACCCCAAGGATGCGGGTTACAGCAAAATGGCGGTTGAATTCAACCGGGTCATACGCGGCTATATAAATGGAGATGTATCTGCTCCTGGTACGAACTCCTGGCTGGCGGCTCTGCCATTGGACGGCCAGACCGCGGCCCTGCAATGGCAGTCCGTCGGTGATGATGGCAACAGCGGTACAGCCAACCTGTATGAATTGCGCTATGCCGCTTTCGAGTTGACGGCCGCTAATTTTTCACAAGGCATCCTGGTCTCTGTTCCCAAGCCATCTGCTCCCGGAAATCGCGAATCCGCTACCGTCACCGGGCTGATCCCGGGCTTGTCCTATCAGTTCGCCATCCGCACCTATGATGAACTCAACAATCGCGGCCTGATCTCCTTCTCTCCCACGGTTGACATGAGCGATACGTCCAGCAATGAATACTGCGATGATTTTTTAACCGCGGGCGCCCCGAACTGGAGTCTGCACCCATCTCTGGTCGTGGATTTGAGCCGTGGCGAGCTTGTCAATAACAGCAGCGTGGCGGGTTGGGATTTTGTGGGCACTTATAAGGCCGCCCGGTACAATGCTTCGGCGCGCGGCGTCAAGGCCTCCATCAAATGGTCCACACTCGCTGACAGTCCGGGCATCAATGCCAGCGGCATCGCCATGATGATGGATGGCCCGAGCTATCAGGCCAGCGGCTATCTCATACGCGTGCGCAGCCGCATCATCTATTTGAATGAAATACGCTTTGGTTCCATCATAACCACCGACATCAAACGCTATCCATTTCCCAGCGGGATAAAGGATCCGGGACCCGGCGATGAGTTAACAGTCAAATACAGTCCCTCGGCAACCCTGGGCAACTTGTTCAATGTCTATCTCAATGATAATTATATCGGGGATGTCTATGACGCGGCAAGATCACAGGGAAAAGCCTCTCAACTCTATTCCGGTACGGTGCAATACGGCGGTTTGAACAATGCCATCGACCATTTTTGCATCGAGATTCCACCGCTCGAGCCCGATGCCATGATCATTGCCGCCGGCAATAACAAGCACGGCAAAGTAACCCAACGCATGGCAGAGCCGCTCGCCGTCAAAGTCACGGATGCCAATGGTGTCCCGGTCAGCGATGTGCAAGTCCAATTCAATGTCATTTCCGGCCAGGCCAGCCTGAGCACGGACTCGCTGGATGTACAATTCAACGGCAATCTCTGGATCGAAGCGGAGACAGGTGATCTCAACGGCCCCTTTGTGACAGGTAACAGCGGCCTGGCATCCGCGAATGAATTCATCTATGTGCCCAAAGTTTCTGGCAACAACAACCAGGGATATTCGGTCTACCAGATCTATATCCCCAAATCAGCATCTTATCGGGTGCATATTCGTGCGCTTCCACCCGATAGCTATCAAAACTCCTGTTATTTTACATTCGGGGCGGACACCCTGCAGATGAGTTTCCCAAACTTGAATATCTGGGATTGGGCCACCTACAACAAAAGTTTCAACCTGTCAAAAGGCTTTGTCCAATTGACCATTAAAAACCGTGAATCCGGCACCCAAATCGATAAAATCCTTCTGACTTTGAATGCCAATTATCGTCCATCCGGCACCGGACAAACCACACAACGGTTTACCAACATCACCGATGTGACCGGATCTGCCTACACGTTTATCACCTTTCAACAGACAGCGGGGGAAGTGGCTGTGCAGGCGTCTGCCCCGGCAGTGCCCAACGGATCGCCCCAGACCTTTAATGTATTCGCCGACGCTTTGGATCCGCAAAGCATGACCTATGCGTCGGAGACCGTCATGACAGGCGTCGCCGGCCAGCCCCTCGAAAAAGATTTTGCCGTTCAGTTGAAAGACCAGTATGATAACAACTGCATCGGCGTCCAGGTGGATTTCACGGTGAGCAGCGGAGATGGCAAATTTTCCCGGCAAAACAGCATCAGAGTCTCTTCCAACAGCGAGGGCATTGCCTCGGCGCGTTTCACCCTGGGATACAGTCCGCAGGGAAGCACCATTACTGCGTCTCTGCCGGACATCAGCGGTGAGACCCCTCTGACCTTCCAGGGGATTCCGGGAGAAGGAATTCCCGTGGCGATCAATGTCATATCCGGAAATGCACAGACCGATACGGTGGCGCAGACACTCCCACAAGCGATTGTCGTTCAGGTTCTCGATGAAAAGGGACTACCGGTGGTCAAATATCCGGTTCCATTCGAGATCATGCGCAACAACGGCAGCCTCAACGGCAACGGTCTCACCGTTATCGATTCGACCGATACCTATGGCAAAACCAGCGTAAACTGGACGCTGGGAGATACAGCGGGCGTGGATAACAACATCGTAAAGATCGACGTCCCCCTGAACGGCGCTCCGCTCTATTTTAAAGCCACTGCGTTGCCAGGTCCACCAACCCAGTTGTATATTTTTTCAGGGGACAGCCAACAGGGATACGCCGGGGAGGCCTTTGCGTCGCCTTTGCAGGCCAAACTGGCCGATCGTTTCGACAATGGCCGCTCTGGTCTTGCCGTCCGTTTCTCTGTGGTGAATGGCAATGGCACTTTTTCCGGCCAGGCTCCGGTCACCGTGACAACCGACTCCGCGGGCATTGCGTCTGTGAACTATACCGCAGGCCGCCAGCAGGGACTGAACCAGATCAAAGCAGATGCGGATGCAGCACTGGGCATCAGCTCCACGATCTTTGCCTCCTTGATGGTGCAGCCTCCCCGCGCCAACAAATTGACGCTGGTGTCCGGCGTCGGCCAGGAAGGCATCGTGATGACCCAACTGGCTAATTCCTTCAAAGTAAAGCTCACCAATCCGTTCACCGATGCTGTTTCCGGCGTTGGCGTCCTCTTCAAAGCCACCTCCGGCGGCGGAAAATTCAGCGGCCAGGATTCCGTTCTCGTACCCAGCAACAGCAGCGGTTTTGCGGAAGCATTCCTGACACTCGGCAGCCTCGCAGGCATTGATCGGCAGCATATTTTAATATCCGTACCGAATTATCCGATCACACCCCTGGAAATAACCGCAACCGCGCTGGCGGCAGCGGCCGAATCGATCGAACCCGCCAGTGATGTCACTTTCAGTGAACAGGCCCAGGCGGTTGTACCCCTCAGCGT
>CAUJEL010000021.1 GCA_963169875.1 Candidatus Zhuqueibacterota bacterium | reverse complement strand
TCGTCCCGGATGTGGGCTATGGCCGCGGCAACCGCGAGTCCATCGACAGAATATTCAGCTTTCTCAGCGAACGGTGGGGGCTTGACGCCGAAAAAATCGCCCGCCGGATTCTCGATCTGGCCAGCGCCAAGGTGATCACGGTGGTGGAACAGTTGATCAAGGAGTACAAGCTGGAGCGGTCGCTGGTGCAACTGGTGGGCGGCGGCGGCGGCGCCACGGCCATTGTTCCCTATACCGGCCAGAGCATGAAACTGCCGCAACAGATCGCGGACAATTGCGAAGTCATTTCGGCCATTGGCGCGGCGCTGGGCATCATCCGCGACAGTGTGGAGCGCACCATCATCACGCCCACGGAGGAGGATATTGTGCGGCTGCGCAGTCAGGCCATCGAGTCGGTGCAGCGCATGGGCGCGGCGCCCGACTCCATCGAGGTGATCATCGACATCGACCGCCAGAGCAAGCGCGTCACCGCCACGGCCACCGGCGCCTCGGAATTGCGTTTCAAGGAATTGGGCAAGGCGCCGCTGCAGATTGCGGAGCTGCAGGAACTGGCGGCGCAATCGCTGCAAACGGAGGCATCATCGCTCGAATATGCGGCGCAGACCTCGATGCTGCATGTCTTCATGAACCGGCAGCTCTCCGTACGTTTGTGGGGACTGGTTCGTCGGGAGAGAAAAGCGGTGCGGGTGCTCGATCCCGAGGGCGTCATTCGGCTGCAGCTGGCCGACGCCGAAGTGTGGCAGGGCCGCATCGCTCAAGCCTCCGGCTTTATCAATACAGCCATGGAGAGTCTCACGGTCTATGGCGATGCCGGCGCGCTGCTGCCGGATCTCTTCATGCTCATCGGCCGCCGCATCGTCGATATGACCGGACTGGTGGAGAAAAGTCAGATCCTCGCGCTGGCCAAAATAGAGACGGAAAAACACGATCCCGAAGAGACCGTGGTGGTGCTGGCGTCGAGCCGGTGACGCGGCGGGACGGCAGCCGCAACACGTCTGCATGTTCGCCTTCAGCACCGGCCCACCACGACGCATTCCCATTTCGCCGGTCAAATACACTCAACATGGAGCTAGCACGCTCGATATGAAAACTGAAATGCGTCCCATTCGTTTTGGCACCGATGGCTGGCGTGCCCTCATCGCCGAGACGTTCACCTTTGACAATGTCCGCCACATCGGACAGGCCATGGCGGATTATCTCCATGAGCGAAGAGAGGACGAGAACGGCGTCGCCATCGGCTATGACACGCGCTTTCTCTCGGATCGATTCGCCCGCACGCTGGCGGAAGTACTCGCTGCCAACCGCATACCGGTCTTTTTGAGCGCGTCTTTTTGTCCCACACCGCTGGTCTCGTTCGCAGTGCGCCGGCGCGGACTTGCCGCGGGCGTGATGGTGACCGCCAGTCACAATCCCTACACCTATAACGGCGTCAAATTCAAGGGGGCTTTCGGTGGCCCCGCCCTGGTGGATACAACGCGCGCCATCGAAAAACATCTGTTTCAAAATCAACCGCGCATGGATACAAACCTCCGGCTCATTGAAGAATGCGATTTTTTTCCGGCCTATCAGCAGCACCTGCGCGACTATTTCGACTGGAGTAAAATTGAGTCCTTGCAAAAAAAGGTGGTCTTTGACGCCATGCACGGCGCCGGCTGCGGCTATCTGGACAAGTTGCTGCCTGAAGCATGGCGCGGCGGCCGGCTCCACACCATCAACCAGGATCCGCATCCGCTGTTCAAAAACAAACTCCCGGAACCGATCCTGAAGAATCTCTCCGAACTGCAGCAGACCGTTGTGGCGGGCGGTTTTGACGCGGGACTGGCCTGCGATGGCGATGCCGACCGCTTCGGCGTCCTCGATAACCAGGGCCGCTTTGTCGAGCTTCACGACCTCATGCCGCTGCTGTTCCGCCACCTGCTGCAGACGCGCGGCTGGCCCGGGGATGTCGTGCGCACCACCTCCATGGCCAATACAGTGGACAAGATGGCCGGTGCGCTGGGCCGCCGGGTGATCGAAGTGCCAGTGGGATTCAAAAACGTGGCTGAGCAGATGCTGGAGAGGGAGATCCTCATCGGTGGCGAAGAGAGCGGCGGGTTCGGTTATCGCGGCCATCTACCCGAACGCGACGGGCTTTTTTCGTGTCTTCTGGTGCTCGAACTGCTGGCCGAATCCGGCCAATCGCTGGCAGACCACGTCCAGGGATTGCGCCGCGACTACGGGCCTTTTGCCTACGACCGCATCGATCAACACTGCGCGGTGACTGTCTTGCAGCAGAACATGCAGGCGCTGCGCGCCGAGCCGCCCGGCCGCATCGGTCCATTCAAAGTTGAATCGGTCACCACGGTGGACGGCATCAAATTTTATTTCAGCGATGGTTCCTGGATGCTGATGCGCGTCTCCGATACCGAGCCGCTGGGACGCATCTATGTGGGGTCCACCAGCCCCGGCCAGGTTCGGCAGCTTCTTGACGCTGGACGAGCGGTGCTGTTTGGCTGAATGACAGGGAAAATAACCAAAGCGCGTCATATTGGAAAGACTCTGCAGGCGAGTTACCTATACTCTTGCCAGAGGTACAGGGTGATGGTATCCTATTAAAATACAATTTATTATACAAATCACTCATACGCTCTGTGTAGGCACACCTGCTCGCCGTTCCTGCGGCGTGACTACGCGCCGTCCTTAAAAACAGGCACAGAGGTGTCATCCGAGGAGGGCAGCGACGAGGGAGCTTCGTCGCAAGCCTTTGATACCTTACACTTTACTCTTCTCTTTCAGATGTCCACCGGCAACCGCACGTCCACAATGGCCCGGGACCAAAAGGCCACGCGAGAGCTCATTTACCTGCCGGTACCGGCACAAACTTTTTGCTGACATCTCCCGCGAAGTCGATCTGAACTGGATCGATGACTCTCATCGGTTTTCCAGCTGAAAAATCTACGTCCTTTAGCGTTACCCAGATGACGTTTAGATTGTGTGTCATATTAAAATAGTAGATCTGGTTCGTCAGATCTGCGACCGACGTCCACCAGGTGGGGTAGGTTGGTGATTCAGGTAGCGAATGGTACACAGCACCATACGGTACTGAAACATTGCGAATAACGCTCAACAAATAGGCTACCGCTTCGGGCTGGTCCTTTGGTTCAGGAAGCGTTCTAAGTAACTCCGTGGCGCGAACGAATCGATGCTTGGGCTCATTTCCGCCGGGGAGTTCCTCGATGCTTCCACCAAAGGATTTGTACCGTTCAAGATTTGCCAGGTGAACAGGATACGGCGGATCGTTGGTCATTACCGTAAATCCTCGTCCGTGGTGGATTACCATCTTGCCGTCAACAATCTCTATGATGGCTGAATCACCGCTGGGATCTTCAAGCGCCATATGCATAGGGTACTCAGTATCGCCAAATTTAGCGGAGACAATCTGAATGGCCTGAAGCCCAGCTAATGCATCTTTCACCGTCTCAAAATTATCCAGGACGTAGCGGACCGCCTCGCTTATGAAAACTCCCGGTTTCTGAGGATCTCTCGCTCCGTAGTTTGAAGCGCCGAGGTAGAGCGTATGAGCTGCAAGGCCCTTTTCGTTTAGTCCTTCGCAAACGCCGTTCACCAAAGGATCGCCTTGTTCAGCGGGATCGTCACTGTCCTTGAGACTTTTTTGAATTGATTGGTTGAGCTCATAATGAACAACTCCTATGCTGCCATACCTGGATACCCAGGTTGCTGGGTTCTCGCCGGGCATACCCAACATGCGCATACCACGAGGATAGATGACCAGTCTTTCACCGAAAGGATGACTCCAATCCATAGATCGAGCAACGACAGTAGCCTGCTTGTTCGTGTTCCATAGGATACGTGTACAGGCAAAACCGGTATTTGCCTGGATCAGCAGACAGACCCATAAGCCAAGGATACTCACCATTAGCGGTAATCTTTTGATCTTAAACACCTTGTCACTCCTTTAAACACTGATAGGAACTGATAGGAATTTTGATTTTGTTGGGGGGGGCAAAAAATCGAGGAAATCATCCTCTGTCGAGCGCCCCATACCCCATTTTCACAGCGCCGAGACATATCCGGCCCCCTCACCGCTTCTTACCTGCCGGCAAATTATCCAATCAGAATCTAAAAATCAAGCAAATTTTCAAAAAAAGCACATAACCAGGCGATATCGCTGCGGGATCAACTTGCGCAGAAATAAATTCAGGAAGGACTCTTTATATGCAGACGCGATCAAAATAACCGTAATCATAGCCCGGCTCACCGTCTGCCACTCTACTTACCGCCGGCGGCGGCCGGGAAACCGCCTCTTTCCACACAGTCCGCAGTAGCACAGTACTAAAAGATGCTTACAGTGACATGATAGGGAATCTCAACTCAGCTTCCCTATGGTTAAATCTTTTCACCACGAGGCGCAGAGACACAGGCTAACAATGATCCCAAATTTTGAAATATACTTCGCAGAAGGGATATATTGATAAAAATCCAATCTTCAATTTCCAAGAATAAACCATCAACTAATTGCCAATTTAGATAATTATTACTTGTAAAATGAATATTATCTGATTATATTTATCCATGTATAGAGATAGAGACATAGTCAGCCAGGCAAACCGTTATATAGACTCGGATTATATTTTAATCTTCACGGGCGCCAGGCAAACGGGGAAAACCACCATTCTCAAGCATTTATTTGAGAAGGCGCAAAGCGGGAAGCAAAAAGCCCATTTTATCACGCTTGAAGACATCGATTATCTGTCGTTATTGAATGAGTCGCCCAAAAATTTATTGAGCATCGTGGGATTGGATGTGAAAGAAAAGGTCACGGTTTTTATTGATGAAATTCAATATCTCAACCATCCGACTAATTTCTTGAAATATTATTATGATGAATATAAAGAAAAAATCAAGTTGATTGTTTCGGGATCATCCGCTTTTTATCTGGACAGCAAATTTGCAGATTCCCTGGCAGGCAGAAAACGAATTTTTCAGGTCTATCCACTGAGCTTTAGTGAGTTTTTGCTTTTTAAGGATGAGCAGGCATTATGGAAAAAGTTCAAACAGAGCGTCAACCTCGATAACTGGGGGTTGGATCATTTCAATAAAATCGAACAGCGACAATTGCAGCTCCGGATCGATGAGTATATTCGATTCGGCGGTTATCCACGCGTGGTATTGGAAAGTGACCACCAGGAAAAACAGGCCATCTTGCGCGATCTGGTGGAATCGTTCATCAAAAAAGATATCCTTGAGGCTGCGGTTAATTATCCCGACAAATTTCTGCAACTGCTCCGCTTGCTGGCTTCTCAAATCGGGAGATTGGTAAACAAAAATGAACTGGCAAATTCATTGGGACTTTCCACCACTGCCATTGAAAACTATCTCTCGATCATGCTGAGATCATTTCATATTGCACTCATCCCCCCGTATTATGCCAACCTGAGAAAAGAGTTGACCAAACA
>CAUJEL010000020.1 GCA_963169875.1 Candidatus Zhuqueibacterota bacterium | reverse complement strand
TATGACATCCTCACGCAAGACTTCGCCAGGATGCGTTGGTTTTCTTTTTGCATGCATATGAGACGCCCTCAATGATAATCTTGATAATCAACATTTATTACATTTTGACCATCGAATTGGAATGTGACGCGCCAATTCCCTGTAAGCCAGACTGACCAGATGCTTTTATATTTGCCTTTTAATTCATGCAAACGATAGCCTGGCAAGTTCATGTTGTGTGGGCCGGTCGAGGCATTGAGCCTGTCCAGGCTGGCGATCCCACAAGGTGCCTTGCCAGCCATGGATGTAGCCGTTATCTCCACACATCGGACACTCCCAGATAATTGTGCCAGAGGCGTCATCCATCCTTGCGAATATTTCTCCAAGACAGCGTTTATGTCCGGGCGATCGTCGACAGGGGACGTTGGTCCACTCACAAATTCCCTGCGGATGGCTCGTCACCCAGGCCACGATTGAACCAAGAAACAGTGCAATATTCAAGGCAGGACCCGGAAGTGCCTCAGCGACAAGATCTTCGTCATCCAGAAAATGTCTCATGTCTGTGATCCACGTATCACCCATACTACTCGTTTCCTCTTTTTACTGTAAGTCAGATTAGCTGTTCGAGCTTTTACGTTAAAGCGTTATTCTTGGCTGATGATCTGAATTATTATACTACAAGTCATGATTTTATCATAGCCCACAGTTGCAGCATGAGCACGGCGTTAGACAGAAAAAATAACAGGCAGCCAGCTGCATGTCCCCTCCAATTTATTTCAGCAAAATTGCTTTTGTGAAATGAGCAGTCGTGCGGTTTCTGGTGGAGACAAAATAGAGACCCGAGGGCGCCATTTGACCGGAGCGGTTGCTGCCGTCCCAGGAAAATTTGTGCATCCCGGAAGAAATATCTCCATGATGAAGTACTTTTACCAACCGGCCAGCCGCATCATAAACCGCAACTTCCAGCCATCCAGTCTGGTCCGTCTCGCACAAGATCGTCATGATATGGTTGAACGGATTGGGATAGGCAGGCAGAAGGTGAAATCCCCCGGCAGGGATTGATGGTTTCTCCACCCGCAAGTATTCCGCAAGTTCGTAGCAATAGAGCTGGCCATTGCGGTTGCCGACGATAAGCTCCAGAATGCCATCGCCATTGATATCACCGATGGCCGGGGCTGCGCTTTGGCCGACATCCAATCCCGCAAAGACCTCCGGCATCGCTGCCCAGCGCAGTGGCTGCTCAGGCAGAAGATTTCGATAATAGTGCAAAGTGCCATCTGCATCGCCGAAAAGCAGATCTGGATCGCCGTCCATGTCCAGGTCCGTCGCAACCAGATTCAAGTGAACAAGCGCATCGATTCCGGCGAGCAAATCCGCCGCTAACTCCCAGTCCGGCGCGTCAAGGCGCCCCTGGTTCTTAAAACAGGTATAAACCGAATCCGCGCGGATGAAGAGTTCGGGTCGGCCATCCAGATCGATGTCGGCAAGGACCGGGCGGTTGTATCGCAACGTCGACAGGGAAAATTCAGTTAACGTGGAATCCATTTTCCAAATGACCGAATCGCCGGCCGATTCCTGGTGGTACAATGCGACCACAAATCCCAGACTTTGCCAGGACTTGTAATGATTATAAGATATTGCAATGCATTGGACAGGATTTTCCGGAAAACTGATCCAGAGGTCATGATTGGCCGTCATACTGAAATCGCTGAAGACATTGAAAGATTCCCATGCCAGTTCCGAAGGATGGGTACGGGGGCTGAAATCGTGATTGAAGAGATCATGGACGCCCAGATCAACAAGGCGGCCATACGCGTGCATGAACATATCCGAAGCCCAATACCAGTTGTCATACTGTTCACTGACGATCAGGATGGGCGCATCGTCGGCGGCAGGCCGGTACAGGGCTGGTACGGCGTACCCGGGCACGTTGAGGCGTCCGAGCCGGACACCGCGGTCGGTGAACACGAATGTGTGCCGGGTTGTGGTTTCATTGAACCAGATTTTTAAATGACGATTGGGGGTGAAAAAGATATAGTCCTGATCACCATCGCGGTCGATATCATAGAACTGATCGCTTATCAAATAGCGTGTGCTAATGCGCTCAAAAATTTCCTGAGGGAAAACTTCCGGAGTATAGAGCGGAGCGGCTGCTGTGCCGCGATTGGCATAAAGATTAAAAGAGAATCGATTGATGAGATCCGTACCGTATATGATTTTGGCGGAGGAAAAGAGATCTGGATCGCCATCGCGATCCAGGTCGCATAAATGGATATTGCTGCCGGGAATCCACGCTACTTGATCCTTGAAGCGATCTGTGAATATCCAGCGGCGGCTTGCGGTATCATAGAGAAAAAGGAAAGAATAAAAATCGCTCTGGTCACCTGGTCCATGATATCTGGCCGTGAGATCGAGGTCACCGTCGCCCTCGTAATCGAAAAAAGTGAAATCATCGTTGCAGAGCACCCGGCCATATAGGCTGTCAATGGAATCGATGCGGCCATCAAAAAAGGAGGTTTCCAGCAGCCAGACAGGATCAGAATTGGTCCCAATATTCCGGAAGAGCCGCAGCGAGTCAGTTACCAGATCCCAGTCGCCGTCGTCATCCATGTCTGCGGCGCAAAAATTGGGGATATGTGCAAACCACCACCCGGTCTGATGAGCGGATGACGGGGGCAGGTTGGGTAAAGAGAGGCTGCGTTTTTGCCAGGAAAAGCTAGCGGCATCCGTTTTCTGGTAATAGGAGAAGATGCCGTCTTCATTGATGAGCAGGTCTGGAAGCTGGTCACCGTTCCAGTCGAGGAACTGGAAATCGATGGCGAGGGAATCAAATTCCAGACCGCTTGGATTAAAAACCGCTGGGTTTTCCCGCCATGCCGGGGGTTGGGCGGAGAGTGAGAACGGCACAAAGAGGGCAAGCAGAAAAAGTTTCAAGGAGTTCATATATCGTCGCCTGCCAAAAAGTGATTAAACATTTTCTCAGGGAGAAGTAAATTTCTCATGAACTGATCGGCGGTGTTTTCCAGTGCACTGATACTCTTTTCTTGATCCGGATGAATGACGACGGACTTTTTGCCGCACATGCCCGGCTTCACGAAAAAAGGAAAACCAATCATCCGGGGACTCTTCCCCCGGACGGGATAATGATGTGGGGCCTCCTGCCCCGCTCGTCGGACAGGACTTTCGGGCAGAGGCGCCCAGGGCGCAGCGTAGGGTCACCTGAACAGCGAGAAACGTCACCCTGAGCACAGCGAAGGATCTCCCGGGCAGCGCGCAAAGATGCCCGACAGGATGGCTCGTGTGACGCCACGGACTTTACTTTTTCGAGGTATTCGTCTGTGGCAATGTTCAATAAGGTAGATCTTTTGAGACCCGTTGTTTTTCTAA
>CAUJEL010000019.1 GCA_963169875.1 Candidatus Zhuqueibacterota bacterium | reverse complement strand
CTTGCCATGCACCACTTCATCGTGGCTCAACACCAGGACAAAATTTTCGTGGAATGCGTACAACAGCGCAAAGGTGATCATGTTGTGGTGAAATTTGCGATGGATGGGATCCTTGGAAAAGTAGGTGAGGAAGTCATTCATCCAGCCCATGTTCCATTTCAGATTGAACCCCAATCCGCCCAGATAGGTTGGCCGGGAAACGCCGGGCCACGCGGTGGACTCTTCGGCCACTGAAAGGACGCCTGGATAGTAGGCGAAGATGGTTTCATTGAGCCGTTTGAGAAAATCGATGGCTTCGAGATTTTCGCGTCCGCCGAATTGATTGGGCACCCACTCCCCTGCCTTGCGGGAATAATCGAGATAGAGCATGCTCGCCACAGCATCGACACGGATGCCGTCGATATGGTACTTGTCGAACCAGAACAGGGCGTTGGCCATGAGAAAATTGCGCACCTCGTTGCGGCCGTAATTAAAAATCAACGTGCCCCAATCCTTATGCTCGCCCTTGTGGGGATCAGCGTGTTCGTAGAGGTGACTGCCATCAAAGTAGGCCAGTCCGTGCGCATCGCGCGGAAAATGGGCCGGCACCCAATCGATGATGATGCCGATGCCGTTCTGATGCAGATAATCGACGAAATATTGAAACTCTTCGGGGGCGCCAAACCGCGAAGTGGGCGCATAATAGCCAGTGACTTGATATCCCCAGGATCCATCAAAGGGGTGCTCCGCCACCGGCATCAGTTCGACGTGCGTGTAGCCCAGTTCCACGACATAATCGACCAGCTGATGCGCGAGTTCCCTGTAGGTGAGATAACGGTAGCCCTCTTCGACAACCCGCTTCCAGGAACCCAGGTGCACTTCATAGATGGAAACCGGTTTTTTGAGCACATCGCTGTTGCGGCGTTCCTCCATCCAGTCATCATCCCCCCAGGCATGACGGTTCAGGTCGGCCACAACAGAAGCGGTCTTGGGCCGCATCTCGGACTGGAAGCCGTAGGGGTCCGCTTTCAAATAGATGTTGCCGTGGTGATCCTTGACTTCGAATTTGTAGACTTCACCGGCACCGATATCGGGGATGAAGAGTTCCCAGATGCCCGAGCCGCCCATGACGCGCATTTGATGTTTGCCGCCATGCCACTGGTTGAAATTGCCCACGATGCTGACGTTGCGCGCATTCGGCGCCCAGACCGCGAAATAAACGCCGGAGACGCCATTGATGGCGGTCAAATGGGCGCCCAGCTTTTCATAGATTTTATGATGATCGCCTTTACCGAACAGGTAAAGGTCGAGCTCGCTTATTTGCGGCAGAAAAAAGTAAGGGTCGTGGATCACACGCTCGTGGCCGTTATGGGCGACAACGTGGAATTGGTAGATGATCAAATCCTTCCAGTCCGGCAGCAGGACTTCAAAAAAATGCTCGTTATGCACAGTGTGCATGGGAAATTCGCTGCGCGTATTCGGATCGCGGACAGAGACAGATGCGTCATCCGGGAACCAGGCGCGCACGGCCCAGGTTCGATTTCCTTCCCAGTCCACCTCATGCGGACCAAGGATGGTGAAAGGGTCATGATGTAAATTGCGTGCAATGTTTTCCACATCCTGCGCGCTGACCGTAGATGCCTGATGTTTTTTATCCATGTGTTCGCGCCTCATCTTAAAGCGAAACTAATATTTTCCCAGTAATTTTTTACTGCACAAAAAAGACAACACCCAGGGTGATGACAAAATCGCTCGCATCCTGCTCATAACTGCCGGTTTCAGTGACCGTCTTGGCATCGAGAATACGTTGATATTTGAATCCGAGGTCAATATAAGGACCCAGGCCGATATCGAACAGCAGACCGGCGCTGCCGTTCCAGCCCCACTTGGTTTGGCTGTCCGAAGTCTCGTTATAGGGATAAGTGGTATAATAGTAATCTTCATAGGTAACCACCGTGCGGTAGTTATAGAGGCCAGCCATGCCCGCCAGATAGAGCGTGACGATGCCGGCGCGGAGAGTGGTTTGCGGGCCCAGGGTGAATTGAAAAGACTCGTTGCGGCGGGTGATCAAACCATAGCCGATGCTGATCATCTCGGCTTCGCGGCGCTCGCCGTAAGAGAGGTAAGCAAAATCCGCGCGCAATGACAAGTAATTGTTATTGAAACGGTAAAAGGCTTTTGCCCCGAGCCCTTCGCCATCCTTGGAGAGATTATCAAAGCCGCTCTGCGGCAGGGAGATGAATAGATGGGGTCCGAGTCCCCAATTGCCCGTCTGGGCGCCAGCCTGACTGGCAAAGTATATTACTATGCTAATAATAAGCAGTTTATTCAGACGCATAACCGGCTCCTCTGCTCTGGGTGCGAAGGGTATATCTAGTTATGTGCTAATTTACAAAAACGTTATAAGTTAAACAAGCAATTTTAAGTCGAGCTCGCTCTTGCTTTTATTATTCTAATTGGTTACATTGCAGTCAACATAGAATCCCTACTTCGACAAGACCATGACCGATGCAAGTGTAATTCTAAAACCAGGCAAAGAGCGGATATTATTTCAGGGCCATCCGTGGCTCTTCTCCGGCGCCGTTGCGCGCGCGGATCGCTCGGCCCAACCAGGCGCTGTAGTGACCGTGATTTCCTGGTCCGGTCAGCCGCTGGGGCGGGCGTTTTATAATGTCCACAGCGATATCGCACTGCGCATGATCTCACTGCGTCCGCAGGATATCATCGACCACGCCTTCTGGCGAGCGCGGATTCAGAATGCCATTGAGCTGCGTAGCAGAGTAGTGCCGGAGGGAACAACGGCCTATCGTGTCATCCATGCCGAAGGTGATGGCATGCCCGGATTCATCGCCGACCGCTATGGCGACTTTCTCGTGACTTCTTTCACCACAGCGGGTATGGAAATATGGCGCGAAAGCGTGCATGCATCTCTTCTCTCCGCCTTCACCCCGCGCGGGATCTACGAACGCAGTGAAGGCCGTTCGCGGCATCGCGAAGGATTGAGCGAGCGCTGTGAAAACGTCTGGGGGAACCAGCCGCCAGAATCGATTGAAATCATTGAACATGGCGCTCGCTTCAAGGTCAATATTTTGCAGGGACAAAAGACCGGTTTTTTTCTCGATCAGCGTGAGAACCGGTTGCTGTTGAGCCGCTACTGCAAAGGGGCCTCTGTGCTCAATTGCTTTGCCTACAGCGGCGGATTCAGCGTTTATGCCGCCAGGGCCGGCGCAGCCCAAGTCATGTCCGTCGACATCTCCGCGTCAGCCAATGAACTGTGTCAGGAAAATCTGGCAATGAATGGTTTCTCCATCGCCCAACACCCGGTGGTTACCGCTGACGTGTTTGATTTTCTGCGTAACCATGACGCGTTTTACGATGTTATTATACTGGATCCGCCCGCGTTTGCCAAATCCCAAAAAGACATCATGGCTGCGGCGCGCGGTTATAAAGACATCAATCTCCAGGCCATGAAACGGCTCAAGCCCGGCGGCCTGCTGGCCACTTTTTCCTGCTCGAATCATGTCGACGCTGACTTGTTCCGCAAGATCGTCGGCGCCGCGGCGGCCGATGCGGGCAAGAGCGCCCGTCTCCTCTCCGAGATGGGCGCCGGCCCCGACCATCCGGTGATCCTGGCCCATGGCGAAGGCCGTTATTTGAAGGGGCTTTTGCTGAGCATAAATTGAATGATGCGCCACCAGGTAAGTTGAAAAACCCAGGGTGTGGAAAGACCTGGAAATGACATCGCCAGCCCTTTGCAGGACTGAAAGGGTGTGCGGCACGCCGCAAGTCACCCTGTTAAACGATAAACACCGAAGCAGTAAATAACCATCTTGTTTATACCTAAATTGAACGATTTGTGCACAAAAGACAGCCTTGCGAAGGTTGGGAACCTTCGCAAGGTTAAGACAATCGCGCAGTTTAGGTCATAATCAAACGGCATTTATATCAAACCGGTATTTTATATGAATAGCCTGGCCTGGCTGACTTTGGTTTTGGGCATCCTCATTGGGTTCACACTCGCGCTCCTCTTCAATCGCATTCGCATGCAAAGTGCCCGCAGTCTGGCCGAAGAGCTGTACCGCGCCAACCAGGCGCAGAATGCCGCTCAAATCCAGGCTGTGGTGGATCATCTCAAGAGTGCATTTGGATCCCTTTCGCTGGAAGCGCTCTCCCGCTCCACCAACGAATTCATCAAACTGGCGCAGGCGCGCCTCTCCAGCGAGCGCCAATTCACCAGCCAGGCGCTGGATGAAAAAAAAGAGTTGATCGACCAGCAGCTGGCGCGCATGGGCGGTGAACTCGAACAGATCGCACAGCTGATGAACCGTCTCGAGACCGATCGCGCTGAAAAATTCGGCGAGTTGGCCAAACAGCTCCAGGTCTCCAGCGAGCAGACGCACCAGCTGCTGCAGGCGACCACCACCTTGCGCGATGCCCTCGCCCACACCAGGGTGCGCGGCCAGTGGGGCGAACGCATGGCCGAAGACGTGCTACGCATGGCCGGTTTTATTGAAAATATCAATTACAGCAAACAGACCACCCTTTCCAGCAGCGGCACCCGTCCTGATTTCACCTTTTTTCTGCCGCGCGACCTGCGTCTGCACATGGACGTCAAATTTCCCCTGGACAATTATCTCAAGTATCTCGAAGCCGGGAGCGATAGCGAACGCGATCGCTGCAAGGCGGATTTTCTCCGCGACGTCAAACTGCGCATCCGCGAAATCACCGGCCGCGCGTACATCAGCCCCGAAGAACACACGGTGGATTATGTCCTCCTCTTCATCCCCAATGAACAGATCTATGCCTTCATTCAGGAGCATGACCAGGAGATTTTTGAGCAGGGACTGAAACAGCATGTGATTGTCTGTTCGCCGATGACGCTGTTTGCGGTATTGGCGGTGGTGCGCCAGGCCGTGGACAATTTCGCCCTGGAGCAGACTTCACAAGAAATCCTGCGTTTGCTGGCTGCTTTCAAAAAACAATGGGAAGAGTTCATCAAACGCATGGACAGCCTGGGCAAAAGCCTGGGCGCGGCGCAGGCGGATTACGATGCACTTTTGAGCACCCGGCGGAGGCAGCTGGAGGCACCACTGCAAAAAATCGAGGCGCTGCGGCTGAATCAGGGATTGGAAAAGAGGATACCAGATGCACTTGAAGAAATGGATTAACATAGGAATCATTCTCATGATCGCTGCTCCTGTCAGCCAGGCCGCGGTACAGCTTCCGGCGCGAGCGGGCCTGTGGGCGCGTCCGGCGCAGGCGCGCACCATCACGGCGGATTCGATCTTTGCCTACATGGACGGCGCCGGCGAGCTCTACATCGGCTACCGCTTCGACCGCCTCGAGGTGTATGAATACACCGCAGCGAATGAGTACGATATTCTCGTGGAAATTTATTACATGGCGGCGCCCGAGGACGCCTTCGGCTTGCTATCGCTGGATTGGGGCGGAGAGGTTGTTGACCTCGGCGATACGCTGGCGCTCGAAGCAGGCCGCTATCGTACGCCGGCCCGGGCGCTGTACGGTTCCGGGCTCTTGCGGCTGTGGGGCGGTGCGGTGTACGCGCGCATCATGGCCTATAACGAGACCGAATGTTCCCGTAGCGCGGTCCTGTACCTGGCCGCTGTCATCGCCAGGCAGCTGCAGCCCGCGGCAGCGCCGGAACTACTGGACAGGATACCGGAACATCCCCTGCCCGGCTGCCGCATACCCAGAGAGAACGTGAGTTTTTTGCGTTCCTATCTGGTGCTCAATTCGCTCTATTATCTGAGCGAGGAAAATATACTCAACCTCAATCTCGACTGCGCCGCGGTCATGGCCAAATGCCAGCTGGATGGGCAGTCTCCACAACCGTGGATTCTGTTGCTTCAATATCCGGATGCTTTGAAGGCGGACGCCGCGCGGCAACGATTCAGCGATGTTTTTTTGCCAGAGATGCAGGATGGGGAGCATGTTTGTCCCACCGAAGAGGGCTGGTGCGGATTTCGTGTTGAGGAATCCATGCTGATGATTATTTTTTCCGCTCCCGATCAGGCGTGGACTGAAAAATTGATGAACAGTATCTCATTGTAATACGAGAGGCATTTATGAAGACAAACAAGGTCATCACGCGACGCGATTTTGTCAAGGCCGGCGCGGCCACAGCGGCAGGGATATCGTTATTAACATCTCAAGATCTATTGGCACAAAAGGAAGCCAAAAGCACGGTGCACATCATCCGCGATGAGAAAGTGCTGGCCGCTGATCTGAAGGTGGACACGGACCGGCTGCGCAAAATGGTGGATGCGTCCGTCATGGCGGTCACCGGAAAATTTACCGCCACCCAAGCCTGGCAACAGATCGCCACGCCCAAGGACATCGTCGGTCTGGTGCCAACGCCGCATTTGAATCCAACCCATAAAGAGTTGATCGAGGTCGTGGAGACGGCGTTGATCGAGGCGGGTGTGCCGGAAAAGAATATTCGCAATGCGCAGGGTGGTCCGGGTGGCGCCGAGGCGTGCACGGTTTTGATCGCCTTGCCGGCCTTGAAGGCGCACTGGCTGACCGGCGTTGGCACGGTGCTGAAAAATTACATCATGTTCTCCGGCGCGCCGGACCGCTATCATCACAAGGAAAGCGCCAATCTGGGCGAAATCTGGAAGCTGCCCATTGTAAAAGGCAAAACGAAGCTCATCCTCATCGATGCACTGCGGCCGTTATGCGACAAAGGGCCGCAGCCCGATCCGCGTTACATGTGGCCGTACCAGGGCCTTATTGCCGGCGTCGATCCGGTGGCGCTGGATGCGGTGAGCGTGAAAATCATCCTGGCCAAGCGCCAGGAGCTGCGCGGCGAACCCTGGCCGCTGTCGCCGCCGCCGGTGTGCGTCGAGGCCGCGGACAAGAAATTCGCTCTGGGCACCAGCGATTTGAGCAAGATCATCATCAATCTGCAGGGCTGGAAAGAGGGCGCGCTGATTTAATTTTTTGCGCACCCTCCCATGGTCTGCGTGGGAAGACAACCCGGATGTTCTGCGGCAAGCTGCAGACCCATCAGAGCCAGTACTATTGACCGATAAACCGGCATTCCATGGTTCGTAGTTCCGCCTTCAGGCGGCTGTACGCAGGCCGGAACGACCAACATATTCAATTGAAGAATAATTATAAAATCAAACCAGAGGCATCCATGCAATCAATGACCCGATCGTTTGTCATCCTGCTGTGCACGGTCGTGGCGGCCGGCGCCTGCACCACCGCCATCGTCTCCGGCAAAGCCACCGCGGACGGCCGTCCCCTTTTACTCAAGCACCGCGACTCCGATTTCCTGGAGAATAAAGTGATGTATTTTAGCGATGGCCGCTATGACTATATCGGTCTGGTCAATGCCGGCGACTCCGAGGGTAAGGAGGTCTGGGCAGGCTGCAACAGCGCCGGCTTCGCCATCATGAACTCAGCCTCTTATAACTTGAATACCCGAGACACCTCCAAAGTCAAAGACCGTGAAGGCCTGCTCATGAAAGAGGCCTTGAAAACATGCGCCTCGGTGGATGATTTCGAGACATTTTTGACCCTCGCCAAAAAGCCGCTGGGTGTCGAAGCCAATTTCGGCGTCATCGACCGTCAGGGCAATGGCGCCTATTTCGAAACCGGCCAATTCACCTTCCGCAAATTTGATGTCAATGATCCCGTGGTGGCGCCATTCGGATATCTCATCCGCACCAATTTTTCCTACATCGGCGACCGTGAGCACGACATGGGCGTGGTGCGTTATAATACAACCACCGCTTTGTTCCTCAAAGCATCCCTGGCGGGCAAAATAACGCTGCCCTTCCTGCTGCAGGATATCAGCCGCTGCACCCGCAATGCCTT
The DNA here is from genome assembly GCA_963169875.1 of Candidatus Zhuqueibacterota bacterium. GTDB lineage: Bacteria > Zhuqueibacterota > Zhuqueibacteria > Residuimicrobiales > Residuimicrobiaceae > UBA2214. Next base: position 53,633 of record CAUJEL010000019.1, on the reverse strand, counting down.
CACCGAGGTGGATTGGAGCAAAAACCTGCCCATTGAGGAGAGCAACCATATCGTCGATTGCCAGGATTTCATACCGCGCAGCAGCACCTGCGCATCGGTGGTTGTGCAGGGCGTCAAAGCGGGGGAAAATCCCGCCTTGACCACCATGTGGACGGTACTGGGATTGCCATTTTGTTCTGTTGCGCTGCCGGTTTGGGTGGCAGGGGGCAAGAATCTGCCCAATGCCTTGGTAGGTGATGCATCGGGCAAAGCGCCACAATCAACCAGAGCCTTTGAGCTGCGCAAGAAATGTTTTCCGGTCAAGGGACGCGTCTCGCAGAATTACATCGATCTGGCTGTGATTATGAATCAGAAAGGCACCGGCATCTGGCAGCGGCTGCGTCCTGCAGAGAACGAGATCATGGCAACGGCTGAGCGTAATCTGGAATTATGGCACAGCAGTGCGATCAATGCCCGCACGGTGGAAGAATTCTACCACTGGCTGGATCAGCGCGTGGTTGCGGCGTATGAGATGGTCAAGTAGAGATGCCTCTACGCCCTCATACGGTCGCGGTGTGAGAGAAAGAAGTGCCGGCCTATTTTGAAGCAGATATTCGACAAAGATGCGTTCTGGAGAGCGGTACAAAATCCCCTATCCTGTCATTCAGAATCTTTGTGATATGAGAAACAAAAACGCTTGTCTATGGCAAATCCAGAGTCGGCGCTTCTGCTTGCCGCTTAACTAAAAGATGCTTACAAGCATGACATTTTGGGTAGGGTGCGATGAGCCGCCCTTTTAAAATGTCATTCAGAAGGAATCTTTTAGCAAATGCCCGCCTGAGTGAGCTTGCTTCCTGGTTTCAATGCAAGCGCGAATTATCTCTTTAGAAGTCCGACACATCCCTGTCTCAGCGGCGAAATCTTGTACAAAAATCATCATCTGCGCAAGAGAGGTGTCGTACATCTAAACTCAATTTATCATTGATTATTATTCAGAAAAATAATATATTCCATCCATTCTACGCAAACCCCATTCTGGTCAACTTGCCCAGTACTTAATATCGGCATACCATCCTGTCAGCAAGCGTCACCAGGCCATAATCTGAATTCCGCCGGCATCGCCGCGGTGCATGCGTTTCATGTTTTCCACAGGAGAAAGCATCATGGTAAAACATCAACGTCCTGAAATCAAAAAAGCTGTGCTCGCCTATTCCGGCGGACTGGACACCTCCATCATCATCCCCTGGCTCAAGGAAAATTACGGCTGCGAAGTCATCGCCTTTGCCGCCGACGTCGGCCAGGGCGAAGAGCTGGACGGCCTGGAAGAAAAAGCCATCGCCACCGGTGCCAGCAAATGCTACATCGAAGATCTGCGCAAACCCTTTGTCGAAGAATATATCTGGCCCACCCTCAAAGCCAGCGCGGTCTATGAAGGCAAATATCTGCTCGGCACTTCTTTCGCCCGGCCCTTGATCGCCAAACGACAGATCGAGATCGCCATCGCCGAAGGCGCCGACGCTGTCGCCCACGGTTGCACCGGCAAGGGCAACGACCAGGTGCGCTTCGAACTGACCTATAAGGCTTTCAACCCAAAGCTGCATGTCATTGCTCCCTGGCGCGAATGGGACATCCGCTCCCGCGAGGATGCCATCAACTACGCCGAAGCCCGGAAAATCCCCATCAAGGCTTCCAAGGATAAGATCTACAGCAACGACCGCAACATCTGGCACATCAGCCATGAAGGCGGCAATCTCGAAGATCCCTGGAGCCAGCCCAAGCAGGACATGTTCGCCCTCACCCGCTCCCCCAAGGACGCGCCTGACAAGCCCACCGAAGTGGAGATCGAATTCCGCAAGGGTGTTCCCATCGGCGTCAACGGCACGCGCATGGAAGCCGTGCCCTTGGTGCAGCTGCTCAACAAATTGGGCGGCGAGAACGGCATCGGCCGCGCCGACATTGTCGAGAACCGCCTTGTCGGGATGAAATCCCGCGGCGTCTACGAGACGCCCGCCGGCACCATCCTCTATGCCGCGCATCAGGAACTCGAGTCGCTGGTGCTGGACCGCGAAACCCTGCATTTCAAGGAGATGATCTCCCCGAAATATGCCGAAATGGTTTACTACGGTTTGTGGTTCACACCGCTGCGCCGCGCCCTCGATGCCTTTGTCGATCATACCCAGCAAAACGTCTCCGGCGTGGTGCGCATGGAACTCTACAAAGGCAACTGCACCGTGCTCGGCCGCAAATCGCCCTATTCGCTCTATCGCGAAGAATTGGCGACCTTCGGCGAAGAAGACATCTATGACCAATATGATGCCAAGGGTTTCATCAACCTCTACGGCCTGCCCATCAAAGTGCGCTCGCTGGTGGAACTGGAGTGGGGCAAGATCCTCGATTATGATGAACCCGATTACACCATTTTCAAACGCGATTAATGAGCACCGAAAATAAAATATGGGGCGGCCGCATCCAGCAGCCGCCCTCTGCATTGATGGATGCCTATGGCAAATCCATTCACTTTGACTGCAAGCTCTTCGATGCGGATATCACCGTGAATCGCGCCTGGGCGCTCGCCCTGGCGGATGCCGGCATTCTCAGCGCAGCAGAAGCTGAATCGATCCGCCACGAGCTGGCCCAAATCCAGCGCGACTATCACGCCGGCAAGCTGGCCTTCTCCCCCGCCGATGAGGACATCCATTCAGCCAACGAACGCTGGTTGACCGAACGGCTCGGCGACCTCGGCGCGCGCATCCATACCGGCCGCAGCCGCAACGACCAGGTCGCCACGGATGTGCGCCTCTATCTGCGTGAGGCCTATCAGGAACTGCAACAAGCTCTGACTGATTTACTCACCGCCCTGGTTACCATGGCCGAGGAGCATGTTCAGACCGCGTTCCCTGGACAGACCCATCTGCGCCAGGCGCAGCCCATCTCCTGGGCGCACTACCTGCTGGCTTTTTTCTTTCAGCTGCAGCGGGACCAGCAGAGGCTGATGGATGGCTACAAACGCTGCAATTATATGCCTCTCGGCTCGGGCGCCATCGCCGGGGCCGCCTTTCCCATAGACCGCCACAACCTGGCCCGGGAGCTGGGATTCACGGCGCCCAGCGAGAACAGCTATGACGCCACCGCCGATCGCGATGTCATCATCGAAATGCTCTATGGCTGCAGCCAGATCATGACGCACCTCAGCCGTCTGGCTGAAGATTTTATCATATGGTCTTCAGAGCCGTATGGATATATTGAGATCGATGAATCGTACACCACCGGCAGCTCGATGATGCCGCAGAAAAAGAATCCCGATTCCCTCGAGCTGTTGCGCGGCAAGAGCGCCCGCGTCATCGGCCATCTCGTCTCGTTGCTGATGCTGATGAAAGGAATTCCAACCGCCTATGTGCGCGATCTGCAGGAGGACAAAGAGCCTCTCTTCGATGCGGTTGAGCAGACCGTGAACTCGATCCGGATCGCCACGGGTGTGGTGTCAACGCTGAAAGTCGATAATCAGCGCATGGTGCAGGCGCTGGATGCCGCGCTCTATGCCACGGATCTGGCCGATTATCTGGTCAAAAAGGGCATGCCGTTCCGCCAGGCGCACCACCTCGTCGGCGCCATCGTCGCCGAGGCAGAACACATCGGTGTACCCCTCGATGAACTGACGTTGCAGCAGCTGCAAACGCACAGCGAGCTTTTTAACGAAGATGTGCACGGTATTTTCGATCCGCAGGCAGCGCTGGGCAAGCGTAATCTTTATGGCGGCACAGGACCGGAATCAGTGCGGCAGCAGATCGACCTTGCAAAGAAATATCTCGGTGACGGACCAGAATGATAAATTAATTGATCTGGCCTCTGCACGCATTAAACGCAGAGAGCGATAGATTAGCCTCAGGTGCGTACGATACCAGGGGCGCATCAACGCCCAAAAATCGTGCCATCACTCCTTGCGAATCTCTGTGACGTCTGCGCGGATTAAACGCAGAGAGCGATTCATAGGCCCCAGGTGAGTACGATACCAGGGGCGCACCAATGCCCAAAAATCGCGCCATCACCCCTTGCGAATCTCTGCGGCGTCTTCGCCGTTGTGTTGTGACTAAACAAGCTGGAATTACATCATGCCGGAGGATTTCACCATGCACAAACTCTTTCCTTTCCTGCTTCTTCTACTGGGTTGCTGTATGATCATCAACTGTGCGCTTTTCAGATCGCCCGCTGAAACCATCAAGTTACACGCCCTCTTCACCGACCACATGGTGCTGCAACGCGACAAGCCGGTCCCGGTTTGGGGCTGGGCCAATCCAGGCGGCAAAGTCCAGGTGGAGTGGCAAGGCCACAAATACACCGCAGTTGCGGCTAAGGATAGCTCCTGGCGCGTGACGTTGCGCCCTTCTGCAGCGGGAGGTCCCTTCGAACTGATCATCCGCGGCAAGCAGGAGATGCGTCTCCAGGATATCCTCGTCGGCGAGGTCTGGCTCTGTTCCGGCCAATCCAACATGGAGATGCCCCTGGCCGGCTGGGGCAAAATCAATCATTTTGAACAAGAGATCGCGGCGGCCAACCATCCGCAAATCCGTTTGATCACCATTCCGCATGTAACCAGCATCAAAAAAATGTCCGATGTCAGCACCGAGGGCTGGCAGGTCTGTACGCCCGCCACCATTCCGGGATTTTCCGCCACTGCCTATTTTTTCGGTCGCGAGCTGAACGAACAGCTGAGCCTGCCCATTGGTTTGATTCACTCGTCATGGGGTGGGACCATCATCGAGGCGTGGATGAGTCCTGAGGCGTTGAAGGTGATTCCGGATTTCACGGAGCGGGTGGCCGAGATGGAGGCTTTGAAAGGCCGGGAAGACAAAGAGCGTGAAATCTATGGGGAGAAGCTGGCAGCCTGGGAAAAAGCAGTGGAAACCCTTGACTATGGCATGGCCGATGCAGCCGCGCCCTGGTTCAGTCCTGCCTGCGATGACGCCAATTGGCCCACGATGAAGCTGCCCTGCATTTGGGAGGACAGCGACCTGCCTGCGGTGGATGGTCTGGTGTGGTTCCGCCGCAGCGTGCATATTCCTGTTGATTGGGCTGGAAAGGACCTCACCATCAGTCTCGGTCCCATCGACGACATCGATGTCACCTGGTTCAACGGTGAAATCATCGGCCGTAAACAACTCTGGAATGTACTGCGTGTCTACACCATCCCCGGCCGGCTGGTCAAGCCTGGCGCCAACCTCATCGCCGTGCGCGTGCTGGATACGGGCGGATTGGGCGGTATCTACGGGGAGCCAGCGCAGATGTTCCTCAAATCGGCGGGTGGCCAAAAAATATCGCTGGCCGGACCCTGGGCGTACATGAAATCCACGCCGCTGCAGGCGTTGCCTTCACAGCCGTTGACGCCCGAAGGTCCCAACCGTCTCACCGTGCTCTACAATGGCATGATCGCGCCGCTGGTGCCGTATGCGATGCAGGGCGCCATCTGGTACCAGGGTGAGAGCAACGCCGGCCGCGCATATCAGTATCAGACCCTCTTCCCGGCCATGATCAAGGACTGGCGCGCGCAGTGGGCCATGGGCGATTTCCCGTTCCTGTTCGTGCAACTCGCCAATTACCTGGCGCTGCAGACCGTACCTGAGGAGAACAACTGGGCGGAGCTGCGCGATGCACAGACTAAAACTTTGGCAGTTGCGAATACTGGCATGGCCGTGGCCATCGACATCGGCGATGCCAACGATATTCATCCCAAAAACAAGCAGGATGTCGGCCGCCGGCTGGCGTTGAATGCCCTGGCCAAAGTGTATGGCAAGTCGATCCCCTACTCTGGACCGATGTATCAAAAAATGGCTATCGAAGGAAACAAGGTACGGGTTTCTTTTACCCATGTGGACGGTGGCTTGAAAGCGCATGGAGAAAAGCTGCAGGGTTTTACCATTGCCGGTGAGGACAAGAAATTCGTCTGGGCCGATGCGGTGATTGAGGGAGAAACCGTGGTGGTATCTGCGCCTCAGGTGGAGGCGCCAGTGGCCGTGCGCTATGCCTGGGCGAACAATCCGCTGTGCAATTTGTACAACGGCGCGCATCTGCCCGCTTCGCCGTTCCGCACAGATGATTGGCCGGGTGTGACGTTTGGGGTGAAATAGCTCAGCTGATTGGTTGCGGCGTGCCATAAGGCTGAACAGCCAACAGACTGGTTGCGGCATGCCGTCAGCCGAATAAATTGATCGACTTGATCTATACTATGAGCATGCCGCAAATCAAACGGCCGATCTGACTGATGGTGTCAGATCGTAAGGCTGAATGACCCGCACAAAGGTTGCAGCATGCCTGCGGCTGAATGAATTGATCGACGAGATCTGGACTCTGAGCATGCCGGAACGCGAATTTGTTGATGGTACAATATAATAAAGCCCGCCGTGTTCATCGCACTGCGGGCTTTTTTGTACCCCTAGCAGGATTTGAACCTGCGACCAAAGGTTTAGGAAACCTCTGCTCTATCCAGCTGAGCTATAGGGGCCGATTGCGGCATAAAATAATGTTTTTCGGGGAGAGAAGCAAAGGAAAAATGTTGTCGAACCTCCAATCAAATAAGCCTTCGTATGATTGTGCCTCGGAGTTTGACTTTCCTCCACGGCATAATGCCTGAGCCTTCAATTTACCAACATAGCCCCTCCCATCGAATGATTTCAACCTGATTGTATGCTTAAGCGTAATAATTTAATGTACATAAACCAAGCGATATTTCAGTTTTTACTGGACGTTGGTCTGTGGCTTAAATATGGGAGGCGCGGATGATTGCCGGTTTTATAAAAGGTGCTAATAGCATGATATTTGTGTAATGGTGCCGATGGCCGAACCATTCCATCGCCACCTGTGCTTTCCACTTGATTTTTTTATCCTGAATGCCTATTTTGTGCAGAAATCAGAGATGTTTTACAAGTCTTCAAGAGGAGCCATGGGCCATGATTAAAGAATTTATCGACATGCCGCGATTGGAAAGATGGGTCGGCCGCACCTTTGCCTTCCTTTCTCCCAACACCTGGACCACCATCTCCCTGTTCATCGCCATTGCCGGCTTTGTCCTGGTGATAAAGGGAAGCATTGCCTGGGGCGTAAGTCTATTTATCTTCAGCAACATCTGCGATCTCATCGACGGCAAGGTCGCCCGCCATTCAGGCCGTGCCACCAAACTGGGCGCCTTCTGGGACGGCACCATCGACCGCTTCGTCGACATGCTGCTCATTCTGACTTTTTTCTTTCTCGAGTTCCCCGAGGGCCTGCTCCCAACCCCCATCCTGCTCTTCCTGCTGCTCTTTTTCACTCTGTTGCCGCCGTTCATCGTCGCCTATGCCAACCACCGCGGTGCGGTCCCCGACCCCACGGAAAAAGTGATCTGGCGCTTCGCCTTCCGTATCGAATACATCGTCTTCTTCATCGCCGCCATCATCTTCAACCGCAGCTATCCGATGCTCAGCTATTATATCCTCTGGGCCAGTCTCATTCTGATGGTGGCAACCGTTGTGCAATCCATCATCCTGGTTTTTATCAAGTCAAAAAATTATCCGCAATAATCCATTTTTTTCTTGACTTCCACCATCTTGTATTGTATATTTGTATAGACAATTAAACAATATAAGATGGTTTTTTATGATCATTGATCGTAACAGCCCTATCCCCCAATATTTTCAGCTGCAATCCTGGCTGATTGAGCAGATCGAGCAGGGTCTCTTCAAACCACACGACAAGATTCCCACCGAGGAAGAGATCACCCAGCTCACCGGTCTGGCGCGCGCTACCATTCGTCAGGCCATCCAGAATCTGGTCGCCATGGGCTATCTCTACCGCAAACGCCGCCTCGGCACCTTCGTCCTATCCCAATCAGCGGATGCCAACAAAAACACCATGGTGGGGGTGCTGGTGCACGATATCCGCAGCGGTTATGCGCCCGAGTTCATGCGCGGCGTCGGCGATGAAGCAGCGCGTCATAATTTCAGCATCATCCTCTGCAACACCGACGATCTTTTCAGCCGAGCGGAATTCCACGCCAATCAGCTGATCCATCATGGCGTCACCGGGCTCATCTTCATGCCCACGGCGGCAACGCCGGGAAAGAACCTGCAGCTCATCGAAAAATTTCACCAGAAAAATATTCCGGTTGTCCTGGCGGACCGCGAGATCCCCGGCAACGTATTTGATATCGTCACCACTGATAACTTTCAGGGCGCCTATGATCTGACCTGCTTTCTCCTCAACAAGGGTCACCGCCGCATCGCCATCACCCTGAGCACGCTCTTCAGCAGCGAACGGGCGCGCCTGGCGGGCTACAAACAGGCGCTCATCGACCATGAGATCGAGCCCGCCTCCTCCCTGCAATTCACCATCGATGAACGCTTCATCGAGAAACAATATGAGCACTATGCCAAGATCATTCTGGCCGAGCGCAAAAACTACACCGCCATCATTGCGGGAAATGATCCTATCGCCTACATACTATACAATACGGCCATGGAAATGGGCATCGCCATTCCGGATCAACTTTCCCTGGCCGGATATGATGATCTCACCTTTTCCAGCGCTCATCCCATGGAACTGACCACCGTGCATCAACCCATCTATGAAATGGGACAGGAGAGTATGAAACTGCTGCTGCAACGCATCCATAACGGCGCCGGCGCCCCCCAGTCGATCGTGTTGAAATCGCATCTGGTGGAACGGCGTTCGGTTCAGCCCATTAAAAGTATTTAAACTTTCGGAAAAGGAAACTATGAAAAAACGAATTAATGTAGGACTGGTTGGCGTCGGACGCCTGGGCAAAATGTATGCTGAATTCCTCGCCCATCGCGTGCCCCAGGCGCGCATAGTCGCCATGGCGGATTTGATCCCGGAACGGGCCGCCACAGCCGCGGAAAACTATGAAGTCCCCAAATGGTACGATAACCATCACGACCTCAATAACGATCCCGATGTGGAGGCCGTGATTGTCACTGCCACCACCTTAAACCACAAGGAGATCATCGTTGATGCCGCGGCGGCCGGCAAGGCGGTTTTCAGCGAAAAACCGCTGACGCTCAGTCTGGCGGACGCACGCGAAGTGAAACAAACGGTGGATCAGGCGGGCATCTTTTTCCAGATGGGATTCCAGCGTCGCTTCGACAAAGGGTTTGCCGCAGCCCGACGCAAGATTGAAGAAGGTGTCGTCGGTATTCCCGTGGTCTTCCGCGGCTCAGCGCGTGATCCCTACCGTCCCAGCCTGGAATACCTCAAGCCGGAAAACAGCGGCGGTCAGATCCTCGACATGGCCATCCACGATATCGACATCGCCCGCTGGTACATGGGCGAGATCGTCTCGGTCTATGCCATCGGCACGGTCCTGGCCTATCCGGAGATCAAGGAAGTCAATGACACGGACAACGTGATCATGTCGCTGAGATTTGAGAGCGGCGCCCTCGGCGAAATCGACATCAGCCGCAACGGCGTCTACGGCTACGACATCCGCGCAGAGGTGCTGGGCTCCAAGGGCACCATTCAGGCCGGCTATTTGCGCGATACCCCCATCCTGGTGATGACCGAACAGGGCGTTACCCATGATGTGGTGCCCTATTTCCCGGAACGGTTTGGCGAAGCCTACGTGGCGCAGCTCAATGATTTTCTGGCCAACCTGTACGAAAACAAGGAACCCATGCTAAAACTGGAAGACGGCATCAAGGCGTTGCAAGTAGCCACCGCGGCAACGCATTCGCTCCATCACGATAAAATTGTGCAAGTCAAGGATTTTTAATCGAATTTTTTGAAAGGGAAAACCATGAAAGCCGTAACGCTCTCCGCGGACTGGAAACCCAAGCCTGAATTCAAGCTGGGCGCCAAGGACATCGACGGGAAATTGACCTATCTTGGCAGCAAGGTCTGGTGTAATCCACGCATCGAAATTGCTGAAAAAGAAATTCCCGTGCCCGGTCCCACCGAAGTGCTCATCGAAGTCAAAGCGTGCGGTATCTGCGGCAGCGATGTCCATATGGCGCAAGCCGACGCGCAGGGTTATATTTTTTATCCCGGTTTGACAGCTTTCCCCTGCACGCTGGGACACGAGTTCTCCGGGATCGTGGCCGAAGCCGGGCCATTGGCGTTCAACAAGCGGACCGGCAAGCCCTTCCAGCGCGGCGAGGCTGTTTGCGCCGAAGAGATGATGTGGTGCTCGCAGTGCCGTCCCTGCGCGGATGGGCTGCCCAATCACTGCGAGCGGCTGCAGGAGATCGGCTTTTCCATCGACGGCGCCTATGCCAAATACATCAAGGTCGATGCCCGCTACCTGTGGAGCATCGAGGCTTTTCGTCCCCTCTACGGCGAAGAAAAGATGTACCTCCTCGGCAGTCTGGTAGAGCCCACATCGGTGGCGTACAACGCTGTGATCGTCCGCGGCGGCGGCGTGCTGCCCGGAGAGAGCGTTTTGATCATGGGCAGTGGTCCTGTTGGCATCGCGGCGTGCGCGGTGCTGCGCCGCAATGGCGCGGCTAACGTCATCATCTCCGAGCCCTCGAAATCCCGGCGCGACATGGCCCTGGCCCTCGGCGCCACCCACGCCATAGACCCCACGCAGGTCAATGCGGCCGAAGCAGTGCTCGACATCACCGGCGGCATGGGTACAAAAATAATCCTCGAGGCCACGGGCATGCCCAGTGTGGTCTGGCCCGACATCGAGAAAATTATCTGGGAAGGCCGGCAGCTGAATTCGACCGTGGTGCTGGTGGCGCGTGCCGATGACAAGATTCCCATGAACGGTGAGGTGTTTCAGGTGCGGCGCGCCAATGTCGTGGGTGCACAGGGTCACTCCGGGCACGGCATTTTCCCGAATGTCATCAATTCCATGGCTGCGGGGATGGATTTGACTCCCTTGATCACGAAAAAGATCACCCTGGAGCATACGCCGGAACATATCAAGCTGCTGCAGACGAACCGGGAACAGGTGAAAATAACAGTGTTGCCGTAAAGCCCGCCTGAAGGCGGAACTACGAACCATGCACGGCCATAATTTATTTTTTCCCATCTGGTCCTGAAAAGCAACTGTTCGTAGTTCCAGCTTTAGCTGGCCGTTTTCAGTATGAAATAAAAAGCCCGCCTGAAGGCGGAACTACGAACCATGTAGTACAATAAATTTGCGAAGTTTAGAGTTTATTTGGAAAAAACCCGCATAAATGCGGAACTACAAACAAAAGGAACTTTTTATGACAACCTGGTTGAATACCAATCGCGCCGATCTCTATTTCGAGGACACCTCCGTCGGCCGTCTGAAGAAAAGGATTTGGGAAGCCTCTCCCGAAGAGATCGACAAAATCCTGGCCGAGTATGGCATCCCCTCCGAACCCGAGCTCGGCAAGATGGGCACCTATATCCAGAACACCATCCGCCATCAGGTGGTTGAAAATCGCAAAAAAAACGATATCGTCTTCATCCCCATCGGCTGCACCGAGCAGCACGGTGACCATACAGTCTCCGCCCTGGACACGTTCATGGTGACGCAGATCCTCGAGGGCGTTCATCGCTACACCGCCAAAAAGGGCGCAGCCTGCAACCTGGCCTTCCCGCCCCTCAACTACGGCGGCCATCCCCACCACCACATCGGCATGCCCGGAACCATCCATCTTGAAGATGAAGTGGTGAAAAAGAACCTCATCAACGTCATGGTCGGTTTGTGGAACGACGGCTTCCGCAAACAAGTCCTGGTCAACAACCATGGCCACTCCTGGCTCATGGAAGCGGCCATCCAGGAGATGCAAAAGACCTGGAATCTGCCGGGCATTTTCCGCACCCTGGATTGGCACCGCTCGGTGCGCGAATTCTTCCGCACCAAGGCGCGCGGCGGCGAATGGGATGACGATTTTGTGCACGCCGACGAGGCGGAAACCTCGGTGATGCTGCTGCTGGCTCCGCAGTTCGTGCAAATGAATTATGCGGAGGAGACCAAGGTCGAAGGCTTTTTGCCCGATGGCCATTTTGACAAGGCCGTGGATCCCTTTGGCCGTCCCAGCCGCTGGTCCGAGGGACAGGGTCATTCCCCCATCGAACTGGCCTCGGTGCCGGAAGGTGTGGTCGGTCGCCCCACCATCGGCACGGCGCAAAAAGCCAAACGCACCATCGCGGCCATATTGTCGTATCTGACCCTGATCAATGATGAAATCCTGGCGGCTTTTCCGGCTGGGAAGCTTCCTCCGGTTGAAAAAACGACCATGCGCACAGCCGCGGAGATGGAACCCTATCTCAAAGAACCCTTCACGCCGGGCTGGCGTCCCATCTACAGCATACCCAAGATGGGGTTGTGATGAATTTCAAAATTGGCATAGTCCTGTCGGTGCAGCCGGCTTCTTTCACGGCCATCACCCATCAGGGCGATATTTTGGCGAATGTCTCCAGGATGAAAGCCCTGGGATACGACGGCGTCGAGCTCGCCATTCGCGACCCCAACCAGATCGACCGGGACGACCTGTTAAACGCCCTGGCACAATCCGGAATCCCGGTGCCGGCCATCGGCACCGGGCAGGCCTTTGGTGAAGAAGGACTGTGTTTCATCCATGAAGAGAAGAGCGTGCGCGATCAGGCGATCGCTCGCTTCCTCTCGCATGTGCCGCTGGCCGCGGCCTGGAAAGCCGTCATCATCATCGGTCTGATTCGCGGCCAGAGAGCGGCTACACTGTCGCTGCAGACGGCTGAATACTATCTGGAATCCGCGCTGCGGGAGACTGCCGGCCAGCATCCCGAAGTCAAATTTGCCATCGAGCCCATCAACCGCTATGAGACCGATTTCATTCGCAGCGTGGATGAGGGCCTGCGGCTCATCGACCGGCTTAAACTGGAAAATGTCGGACTGCTGCTGGATACCTTTCATATGAATATCGAAGAGCCCTCCATGGTGACAAGCATCGCATTGGCGGGGGAACGGATTTTTCATTTCCATGTGGCCGATTCCAACCGCTGGGATCCGGGCGCCGGACACATCAACTTTGCAGAAATTCTGGAGACACTGGATCGCGTGGGCTATCAGCACTACATCTCTGCAGAAATAATACCCCAGCCTGATGGGGACACGGCCGCGCAGCAGGCGATCATTCATCTACGGAGACTGTTATCATGAGTGGGCAGACGCTATTAGAGATGCACCCTCTCACGCAGGAATTTCCCGGCATCCCGGCGTTGACCGCCGCGCAGCAGGCGATCTTCCATTTATGGAAACTGTTGTCATGAGTGCTCATCCTCTATTAGAAATGCGTCATATCACGCAGGAATTTCCTGGCGTGCTGGCACTGGATGATGTCCAGTTCGAACTGCAAGCCGGTGAAGTGCACGTCCTCCTGGGCGAGAACGGCGCGGGCAAATCTACGCTGGTCAAGATTCTCAGCGGCGCGCACGCGCGCAGCGCTGGCGAGATTCTGCTGGAAGGCGTAACCGTCGATTTGAACACGCCGCGGCAGGCGCAGGCGTTGGGCATCAGCATCATCTACCAGGAGTTGAATCTTATCCCGCAGCTCAGCGCAGCCGCAAACATTTTTCTCGGCCGTGAGCCGCAGAAAATGGCGGGTATCCTCCACCATTACAAAATGATTCAAGATGCTCAGGCCATTCTCGACCAACTTCGCACCGGCGTGGATGCGCAAAGCCGGGTTCAGGATTTGAGCGTAGGACAGCAGCAAATGGTGGAGGTCGCCAAGGCGCTCTCCCTGCACGCCCGCATTCTGATCATGGATGAACCCACCTCCGCACTGACCGAGCAGGAAATAAAAGAGCTTTTCACTCTCATCCGCCGTTTGAAAACCCAGGGTGTGGCGATCATTTATATTTCGCACCGTCTCGAAGAGTTATACGAGATCGGCGATCGTGTCACCATTCTCCGCGACGGCAAGTACATCGCCACACACCGGCTCACGGAAATCGATAAATCCAAATTGATCCGCCTGATGGTGGATCGCGATCTCGGCGATCATTTCCCCAAAGTCCGGGTTCAAACCGGCGAAGAAGCATTGCGTGTGGAACGGGTCTCACGGCGGCCGGTACTCGAGGATATCTCCTTTTCACTGCATCGCGGAGAAGTAGTGGGACTCGCGGGTTTGTTGGGCTCCGGACGCACCGAACTGGCGCGGGTATTGTTTGGCGCTGACCGCGCAGATGAAGGCAGTATCTATATCCACGGCGAAAAAGTCAAACTTAAAAACCCCGCTGATGCCATTCATAAGCAGGTAGCTTATCTGAGTGAAGACCGCAAGTCACAGGGACTGGTGCTCAACCTTCCGGTGCTCGACAACATCTGCCTGTCCAGTCTGGATCGTTTTTCCCGTCTGGGCTGGGTCAGTTTGAAACAGGAAGCTGAAGCCGCCACGGACTATATAGACAAACTGCGCATTCGCACGCCGCACCTGCGGCAGCAGGTTCGTTACCTCAGCGGCGGCAATCAGCAAAAGGTGGTGATCAGCAAATGGCTGTGCTCGCAAGCCAGGATTCTCATATTTGACGAGCCGACGCGCGGCATCGATGTCGGCGCCAAGGTGGAAATTTATCAATTGATCAATCAGCTGGCGGCGGATGGCGCCGCCATATTGATGATCTCATCGGATCTGCAGGAGATCCTCGGCATGAGCGACCGCATTCTGGTGATGTGCCGCGGCCGCATTGCGGCCGCATTCTCCGCCGCCGAGGCCACTCAGGAAAATATTTTACAATTTGCATTGGGAGAAAATCAGCGTGCGCATGCATAGTTTGTGGCAACAGCACGGCCGTCAGCTTGGCACCCTGATCGGATTGCTGGGCCTTTCCGCCGTGCTATGGATTCTGACGCCTCATTTCATGACCATCTCGAACTGGCTCAACATCACGCAACAGACCGCCATCAATGCCATCATCGCCGTGGGAATGACCTTTGTGATCATCAGCGCCGGCATCGATCTCTCCGTGGGCTCGATCCTGGCGCTGTCCGGTGTGGTGATGGCTGGCGCTCTCAAAGCGGACGTGCCCCTCTCGCTCGCACTCCTTTTTGGCCTGGCGGCCGGTTTTTTCTGCGGCTGCATGAACGGCGTGTTGATCTCCCGCGGCAAACTGCCGCCGTTCATAGCGACGCTGGGCATGATGAGCGTGGCACGCGGTGTGGTGCTCATAATCACCGATGGCAGACCCATCTCCGGTTTTGCACCCTCCTTCCGGGTCTTTGCCAATGCCGAGTTTCTGGCCATACCCATCCCGGTGTGGATCATGGCGCTGGTCTATCTCATCGCACACCTGGTTCTGACGCGCACCAAGCTGGGCCGTTATACCTACGCCATGGGCGGCAATGAAGAAGCCACCGTGCTGTCGGGTGTTCATGTCCGATTTCACAAAACCATGATTTACGGCATATCCGGTCTGCTCAGCGGTCTGGCGGCGGTGCTGTTGACGGCGCGGCTCAATTCGGCGCAACCCATCGCCGGCATGATGTATGAACTGGATGCCATTGCCGCTACTGTGATTGGCGGCACCTCGCTGCTCGGCGGTGAAGGGCGCATCGCAGGCACCCTCATTGGCGCGCTGATCATGGGGGTGCTGAGAAACGGTCTCAATCTTCTCGGCGTCTCTTCATTTGTGCAACAAACAGTCATCGGCGCTGTGATCATCGTCGCGGTCCTGCTCGACATGGCGATGAAGAAACGCCGTATTTAACACTATGGGAGCTATATGAAAAGAACAGTTTTTGTTTTGCTGATTGTGAGTGCCCTTTTCTCCTGTCAACGGCAGGGATCCGAGAGCGCTTCCGTTCCGGTGATCGCGCTGGTGATGAAAACGCTCAACAATCCCTTTTTCATAGAGATGCAGGAAGGGGCCCAGGCAGCGGCCACCGCGCTGCAGGCCAAACTGCTGGTGCAGGCGCCTGAACGCGAACTGGATGTGGAGAAGCAGATGCAGATCATCGAAAATCTCATCCAGCGCAAGGTAGCGGCCATCTGCGTGACCCCGTCGGGTTCAAAGGAGATCATCCCCGCCATTATAAAGGCCAATCAAGCCGGAATTCCGATTCTGGTGGTTGATACGCGCGTGGATTCCGCGGCGCTGGCCGAAGCCGGCGCTCAGATAGCCACCTTCATCGGTTCTGATAATTTTGATGGCGGTCGCATGGCGGGCAGGATGATCATCGAAAAGCTGGGCGGCAAAGGGAACATCGCCATCCTCGAGGGCGTGCCCGGACATGAAACCGGCGACAGCCGGTTACGCGGATTTCATCATGAAGTGGACAAAGCCGCGGGCATATCCATCGTCGCTTCCCAGACGGCCAATTTCGAACGCGATCAGGGATATAGCGTGTTTCAGAACATACTCGAATCGCAGCAAAAGCTGGATGCGGTCTTTGCCTGCAATGACATGATGGCCCTGGGGGCTGTGGAAGCCATTGCGGCCGCGAACCGCGGCGGCCAAATAGTCGTGGTCGGGTTCGATGCCATCACTGATGCCCGAGAAGCGATCAAAAATGGCGCCATGACGGCGTCCATCGCACAGAATCCACGGGACATGGGCAAAATCGCAATCGAGAATGCCTTGCACCTTATCAAGGGGGAATCCATCCCCGAATATATTCCAGTGAAAATTGATCTGATACAATAATATAACTTTGCGAAGGTAAGGAGAACAGCGATGGAAACGATGAATGCGTTGGTATTCAAGACAGTTGGACGGATCGAACTTGAACGGGTTCCCATACCGGCCGTCAAAGAGCCCACCGATGTGGTGCTCAAAGTGGTGGCTTGCGGCATCTGCGGCTCGGACATAAAAATTCTCGAAGGCAAACATGCCTACCGCGAGAACATCATTCTGGGGCATGAATTCAATGGCGTGGTAATGGAAGTTGGATCCTCGGTGACAACCTTAAAGCCGGGAGACCGCATCGCCATTGATAATAATCCGCGCTGCGGCGTCTGCGATTTCTGCCGCATGGGATTGAGCAGCCAATGCGTACTCATCAAGGAAAAGACCCTGGGCATTTTCCAGCACGGCGGCTATGCGGAATATGCCGTGGCCCCGGAAAGCGTCTGTTTCAAGCTGCCCGATGAGATCGATGATATCGTGGGAACGCAGGTGGAAACCCTGGGCACGGTGTTAAACGGGATGAATACGGTGCAGATGCAGCCCTGGGACTCGGTGTTGATCCTCGGCTGCGGGCCCATCGGCTACCTTTTCACCGCCATGGCCAAAAATATCGCCGCCCAGGCAGTGGTCACGGAAATCGATCCCTTCCGTCTCTCGGTGGCCAGACAATTGGGTGTTACGGTACTCGATCCCAATGCAACGGATCTGGAAAAAATCTCCCGCGACATGACACGCGGCCATGGATTCGATATCGTCATCGATGCGGTCGGGACGCAGCTGGAAAATGCCATCAAATATGTGGCGCCGGGTGGCAAAGTGCTCGCATTCGGTATGGATGACAGCGTCAAGACGACCATCACGCCGTATCAGATCACGCGCAAGGCCATCAAGATTCTGGGAACCTATATTGGCCAGAACACCTGTCTGCCGGCGATTAAAATATTGCAGGCGAACAAAATTGACATGAAAGCGTTTTTCACCGAAACGGTACCACTGCAAAAGGGTATGGAGGCCTTTCCCAAATTGGGTCTTGATCTGGCCACCATGAAGCGCGGCCCCAAACAGGCCATGAAAATTACGTTGAAACCGTAATAAAAATCCAACTGAAACCGGATGCGGAAGCCGTTCAACTTCCGGCCGGTTTCATTTTTTTAAAAACGAATACAGCCATTCCGCAAATGTCCGGGACAGTGTCTGATCGATTGGACCTGTATTGTAAAAGTCGTGTCCATTAAGGCCTTTTTCGCTGCCGCAAACGAATGGGACAGAGTCTGATATGTTGAATCCGTTACGTTTTTTCGCTGCTGGTGTGGATGCCCCTCTGATCAAGGATGGCGGACGGATCGATACGCTTTATCGTCGCCATCGCCGCAACATCATGCTGGGCATTACGCTGGGATATGGATTTATGTATACCTGTCGGCTGGCCCTTTCGGTGGTCAAAAAGCCGCTCATTGACGGCGGCTTTTTCAGCGCCGAAGATCTCGGTCTCATCGGATCCGCCTTTTTCTACACCTATGCGTTTGGCAGGCTCACCAACGGATTTCTGGCGGATCATGCCAACATCAAGCGTTTTTTTCCCTTTGGCATCATGATCTCGGCGCTAATCAACCTGGTGATGGGCGGGACACCGTTGTTGTGGATATGGGTATTACTATGGGGATTGAACGGCTGGTTCCAGGGTTTTGGCTCACCCGCCAGCGTGGTATCCATGTCGCAGTGGTTCAGCAACCGTGAACGCGGCCGCTTCTACGGCATCTGGAGCACAGCCCATTCTCTGGGCGAAGGCCTCACCTTTGTCGGCACCGCCGCGCTGGTGAGCTTGTGGGGCTGGCGTGCTGGTTTTTATGGCCCTGGCGTATTTTGTCTCCTCACCGCGGCTGTTTTGTATCTGGTGCTGCAGGACCGCCCGCGAACGCTCGGTTTGCCTTCGATCCAGGATTGGCGCAATGACCATGGAGCCGCTGCGGAGAACCGTTCGGAGTCCACGGCCAAAATACAGCGGTCGATCCTCAAAAATCCGGCATTATGGATTTTGGGACTAGCCTGTGCAGCCATGTCCGCCACGCGCTACGCCATCAACAGTTGGGGCATCCTTTTTCTGCAGGAGACGCGCGGATTTTCCCTGCTCGAGGCCGGAGGCGTACTCGGGTTGAATACCGTCGCCGGCCTCGCAGGCTGTACGGCCTATGGCTTTATCTCTGACAAATTATTTGCGGCCCGGCGTCCTCCGGTGACCCTTATTTTTGGATTGATTGAGGTCCTCGCCCTCGCCTTCATCTTTTTTGTTCCCACAGCCAGTTCATCCCTCCTGACGATCGCATTCGTGATCTATGGTTTCAGCCTCAGCGGCATCCTCGCGGCTTTGGGAGGATTGTTTGCGATTGATATTGCATCCAAAAAAGCATCCGGAGCGGCCATGGGTTTCATTGGCGTGTTCAGCTATTTGGGCGCGGCTTTTCAGGAACGCATCAGTGGCTATCTGATAGGCAAAAATATCCACTTTACCGATGGCGTGCGACATTATAATTTCGATGAAGCGGTGCTGTTCTGGCTCGGCACGTCCATTCTGTCGCTGATCATCGCCAGCACGCTGTGGCGCGTTCGTGCGGCGGATTAGCGATAAACAACTGTTGTTATTTCTCTGACAGCTTTATATATTGCATGCAAAATTCCATCGCCTTTCCCATCCGAGCAAAGGAAGAAACACCATGAAAAGTATTTTCCGTTTTTTTGCCACCGGACCTGATACCCCTCCCCTCACAGATCAAGACCAGATCGACCGCATGTATCGCAGACGGCGTCTCTCCATCATGCTCGCCATCACGTTGACCTACGGCATCGCCTATACATGCCGCCTGGGTCTTTCGGTGGTGAAAAAGCCGCTCATCGATGGCGGCATCTTTTCCGCCGAGCAACTGGGCATCATCGGCTCAGCCATTTTTTACGGTTATGCCTTTGGCAAGCTGGTAAATGGTTTTCTGGCCGATCATGCCAATATCAAAAAATTTCTCGCCGCCGGCATCCTCTTCTCCGCCCTGATCAACATCGGCATGGGCTGGTCCACGGTGCTGTGGGTGTGGATTGTTTTGTGGGGACTCAACGGCTGGTTCCAGGGATTTGGCGCGCCGGCGGGCATTGTCTCGCTGTCGCAATGGTTCAGCAACCGCGAGCGCGGCAGGTATTATGGCATCTGGAGCACGGCGCATTCCATCGGCGAAGGCCTGACTTTTGTCGGTTCAGCCGCTCTGGTGACGTTTCTTGGCTGGCAGGCAGGGTTTGTCGGTCCGGGACTGCTCTGTGTCCTGGTTGCCGTTGCTGCCTATGTGTTTGTTTATGACCGGCCGCAGACCATGGGATTACCGCCGGTGGCGCAGTGGAAAAACGACTTTGCCGCTGCCGCGCCCAGCAAACAGGCTGGAAAATCCACCTGGCAGATGCAGTTGTCCATTTTAAAGACGCCCACCATCTGGATCCTCGCTCTGGCCAGCGCCAGCATGTATATGACGCGCTACGGGCTCAACAGTTGGGGCATGCTGTTTCTGCAGGAATCGCGCGGATTTTCCGACCTTGAAGCAGGTGGCCTGTTGGCACTCAACCCGGTCGCCGGCATTCTGGGATGCGCAGCGTATGGATTCATATCGGACAAGCTCTTCAACGCCCGCCGTCCTCCCGTAAATCTTATTTGCGCGGTGATGGAGATCGCTTCCCTGCTGGTGATTTTTTTCCTGCCCGGCAATAATCCCATCTGGCTCACCATCGCCTTCCTGGCCTATGGATTCTCCATCAATGGTCTGGTCACCTCCCTCGGCGGGCTTTTTGCGGTGGACATCGCGCCGAAAAAAGCGGCCGGCGCGGCCATGGGATTCATCGGTGTGTTCAGTTATGTCGGCGCCGCCATCCAGGAACGCATCAGCGGCGGGCTGATCGAAAGCGGTACCACCCTGGTCGACGGCGTGCGCCATTACGATTTCAGCCATGCCATCTATTTCTGGCTAGGCAGCTCGCTTCTGTCCATGGTGCTGGCGGCGCTGCTGTGGCGGGCGAAGATGAAAGATTGACGCAAGCGCCCGCCCGGTGTTTACACCGCTGAGCAAGCATGTGATGTCGCGCCCAAAATAAAGGATGTTGCACCCCTGAAAATATGCTCTTGTTTCATAAACCTGTACGGAGAACAACAAGATGGAAAATTCCAGATATGATGTGGTGGTGATCGGTGCCTATACCAAAGATACCATTGTCTCCAAAGCCGGCACCCGGCATGTGGACGGCGGTGGATTCAATTACGGCGCACACGTGGCTGTGATGATGGGGCTCCGCACCGCTGCGGTCACCCGGCTGGCGCAGTGCGATGCCCATGTCGTCGATGCGCTGACCAGCATCGGCGTCCACCCTTATCCAACCTACACGCCCTATTCCACCGACATGCGGCTCTATTATCCAAGCGATAATGTGGATGATCGCGTTTTGTCCGTCACCCACACCGCGGGCTCTTTCACCCCGGATCAGGTGGCAGGGCTTGAGTCCAGAGCCTTTCTGATCAATACCTCGGCGCGCGGTGAAGTCGATTTGCAGGTGATTCAGGCTCTGCGGCAAAAAAAGGCGCTCCTCGTCGCGGACGCCCAGGGATTTGTCCGCGTCATCAATGAACAAGGAATTCTGACGTTTGATGCGTGGGATGACAAAGTGAACATCCTCCCCTATTTTGACATCCTCAAAACTGATGCCGTGGAGGCGAAAACCATGACCGGCGAGGATGATATCCGCAAGGCTGCCCTGCAGATCGCCGCTTGGGGACCCAGGGAAATCGTGCTCACCCATCGCGATGGCATGCTGGTGCTGGCCGAGGGTCAGATTTACGAAGCGCCCTTCACGCCGGAACCGCTGGTAGGACGCAGTGGTCGTGGCGACACCTGCATCGCGGCTTATGCCTGCAAACGCCTCACCGCATCAGCACAAGAGGCGACTATTTGGGCAGCAGCTGTCACCAGTGTGAAAATGGAGGCGGAAGGTCCGATCAAAAAGACAGTCCGCGACATCGAAAAAAAGATCGCAGAAAAATATGCTTTTTAGCCTGAATTATTCACCGCCTGGGATGCAGAAGTACGCAAAGAATAGAATAACATATAAATGGCATTGATAACAACTTAAATAACTGAGATCAAAACCAAATCAAAAATATTGCGTTAATTCTAATAAAAACTGCCCGGCGGCCTCGGCGCGCTTGGCGGTTTATCAATAGAAGAGGTTAGAGAGACGAAGAATTCCTGTTATTTGGCGATGATGTTGCACAGACGGGCGCGCCAGTGCGGCTGGTTTTTTGCCAAAAAAAATACAAATACCTGTTGCATGAATTAAAATAATTGTTTACTATCTTAGCCAGAAAGGGAGACCCCATGCGCATTTTCGGACAATACAAAACGTTCGCTGTTGCCCTTGCCATGGTTTTCATGACCGGCAGCATGTATCTCTCCTGCAGCGAGACGAAACATGACCCCAAACTGAAACCCATCCCACCGCGCATCGTAACCGAGCCCGTTGAATTCGACAGCGATGACCCCGCCATCTGGGTTAACTCCGCGGATCCCGGCAAAAGTCTGGTCATTGGCACCGATAAGGAAGCCAATGGCGGCCTGTACGTTTACGATCTCAACGGAAAGATCATCCCGGAAAAATGTATCCGGCCTCTGCAACGCCCCAACAATGTGGATGTGGAATACGGCCTGATGCTGAATGGCCAGGCTGTGGATATCGCGGTTACCACGGAGCGGTTGGTTAACAAAATCCGGATTTTCACGGTGCCGGACATGCAGCCCATTGATGGCGGCGGCATTGAGGTGTTTGTTGGCGAAGTTGAACGTGATCCCATGGGCATCTCCCTGTATAAACGCCCCAACGATCAAAAAATCTATGCCATCGTCGGCCGCAAAAGCGGCCCCAAAGACGGCAGTTACCTGTGGCAATATCTGCTCGAAGACGACGGCAGCGGCAAGGTGAAAGCCACGCACGTCCGCGCCTTCGGATTGTACAGCGGCATCAAGGAGATTGAGTCCATCACCGTGGACGACGAGTTGGGCTATGTCTACTATTCAGACGAACAGTATGGCGTGCACAAGTATCATGCTGACCCGGATCATCCCGACGCAGCGACTGAGCTGGCGCTCTTTGGCCGCGAAGGATTTGCAGCAGATCTGGAGGGCATTTCGATCTATGCACTGCCCGCGGGCAAAGGCTACATTCTGGTGTCCGATCAACAGGCGGATGAATTCCATATTTACAAGCGGGAAGGGGAACCCGGGAAACCGCATGAACATACGCTGGTCAAAGTCATCAGGACCTCGACCTCTGAAAGCGATGGTTCGGAAGTGACTTCCGTGCCGCTCAACGAGATGTTTCCGAAAGGTTTGTTCGTCGCCATGTCGACAGACAAAACGTTTCACTATTATTCGTGGACCGATATTGCGGGGACGGACTTGCACGCAACGGGCGATCAGATGCAGGATTGACAGGTCGTTATGCATCTGCCAATGAAAGGAGGCATGAAGCGCTTTTTCAGCCAGTGACAGGTTTATCATGAAGCTAACTTGAAGGAGGAAGCAATGATTTCAAGATCTGCACGAAGTGGTTCTATCCGTCTTTTCGGGGTGCTCGTTTTTATCAGTCTCGTCATGCTGGGAAATCCTCTTTATGCACAGGGCAACGGACGCATTACCGGTCAGATCAGTGACGCCAATTCAGGGGCTTACCTTCCCGGCGCCAATGTCGTGGTCGAAGGCACCTTGCTGGGCTCTGCCACCGACCGGCAAGGCAAATTCACCATCGAAAATGTACCTGCTGGAAAACACGTGTTAATCGTCACCTACCTTGGCTATGAGAAGCAAAGCGCTGATGTGGATGTGGCCGCAGGTGCGGCCGTCCGCAAAAACATCGCCTTGAAGGTGAGTTACATCGAAGGCGGTGAAGTAGTGGTTAAAGGTTTGCGCCAGGGCCAGATCAAAGCCCTGAGCCAGCAGCGCAATGCCTCCAGCATTGAAAACGTGGTCGATGAAGAGCAGATGCAGCGCTTTCCGGATGTTAACTCTGCGGAAGTGTTGCAGCGCGTTTCGGGTATTGCCCTGGAGCGCGACCAGGGTGAAGGACGCTATGTGCTGGTACGGGGTATGTCGGCCCAACTCAGCAACGTGACCATCAATGGCGAAAAAATCCCTTCGCCACAGGGAGATGTCCGTTACGTGGCCCTGGACGCCATCGCAGCGGACCAGCTGGCGGGCATCGAAGTCACCAAAGCCATCACGCCGGATATGGACCCCAATGCCATCGGCGGATCCGTTAACCTGCGCACCAAAAGCGCGCTGGACTATCCCGGCCGGGTTTTCACCGTCACCACCGGCAGCGGCTATGACAATCTGCGCGGCAAGCCGATCTATCAGGGCGGTATCACCTATGGCAACCGTTTTGGCGAAGACAAGAACATCGGCCTGATGTTCAGCGGCAGTTATCAACGCAGTCAGCGCGGTTCGGACAATAATGAGATGGAATGGGGCAGCGCAGATCTGGCTGATGGCAGCGAGTTTGACTGGGCCTTGCAGAACATCGAACTGCGCGATTACAGCTTCATCCGCGACCGCATGACATTTTCAGGCACTGCGGATTATCTGTACAAGCCGGGACATAAATTTTATCTCAGTGGACTCCTCAGCCGCTACAACGACAGCGAGAGCCGCCGCGCCCTGGTGATAAGGCCGGACAAAGGCGATTACCAGACCGCCACCTCGATCACAGAGGGCGCCATCGAAGCGGCTTACCGCAACCGCGACCAGAATCAAACCATCTACAACCTGGCTGCCGGCGGCGAGCACCAGTTCAACGGCATCAAACTGGATTACCGTCTCTCCTACAGTTATGCCGAAGAGGATGAACCCAAGCATATCGAGGCTTCATTCGAACTGGATGAAGATGCTGATTTGGAACTGGACGTCTCTGATCCCGACCTGCCCAAATGGACAACCAACCTCGGCAAAGGTTACGAGTACGATGCCAGCCACTATACCTATGACTCGGCCGAATGGCACGATAATCTCACATTTGACAAGGATATCAACGCACTCTTTAATCTGCAAATCCCCTACATGCTGGGTGTAAATCCCGGTAATTTCAAGCTTGGCGCCAAGACGACCATGAAGACCAAGGAGCGCAGCGAGAATATCTGGGAATATGGCTGGGAAGGCGATGATGACGTGCTCATGAGCGGTTTTGTCGGTGATTATAAAAATGATAATTACATGGACAAGGCCTACCCCGCCCCACTGGCATTTGATCCGGACAAGACCTGGGACTTTTTCGATGCCAACAAGGGCAAGGATCTGGAGGGCGAAATTCTGCAAGAGGATTCCGATGGCGGTACCTACAATGCCACCGAGGATGTCTATGCTTTCTACGGCATGACCACGATTAACTTCGGCAAACTCATGGCGCTGGCTGGATTCCGCCATGAAATCACCAAAGTTGATTATACCGGCCATGAAGTCATCTTCAATGAGGATGGGGATTATGAAAGCACCAAAGAGGTGACGAATGCTGCGACGCAGAATAATTTTTTGCCGATGCTGCATCTTCGTTACAAGTTGACGCCAAACACCAATCTGCGGGCGGCTTTTACCACTGGATTGGCGCGTCCAAACTATGAGACTCTGGTCCCCTTCCGCATCATCAACCGCGAAGATGAGGAGATGTCCATCGGCAATCCGGATCTGATCCCGACCACCTCGATGAACCTTGATCTGCTCGCCGAACACTATTTCCAGGGTATCGGGCTATTATCCGGCGGAATTTTCCACAAACAGATGAAAGACATCATGTATCCGTCGCAGTATGAGATTGAAATTGAAGGCGATCCCTACGACGGATATGAGGTCGAGCAGACCGTGCAGGGAGACAAAGCCACTCTGACTGGATTTGAGGTGAACTGGCAGCAACAGCTGACTTTTCTGCCCGGATTCTTCAGCGGTTTTGGCATTTATGCCAATTACACCTATACGACCTCAGATGCCTCTGTGGTATTTGATGGCGAAGAGCGTACGGACATTCCGCTGGCAGGCCAATCGCAGACTATGGCCAATTTCGCCATCAGCTATGAAAAAGGCGGATTCACCGGTCGTATCGGCCTGAACTATCACGGTAAATTCCTCTATGAATTGGGAGAATCAGAGGATGAGGATGTCTATTATGACAACCACATTCAATGGGATTTTGCCGCCAGTCAGCAGATCGTCAAGGGCGTGCAGTTTTACCTGCAAGCCATCAATCTGAACAATGAACCGATGCGTTACTACATGGGCGATACCGCGCGTCCCATCCAGCGCGAATTCTACTCGTGGTGGATGCACGGTGGTTTCAAATTCGAGCTCTAGTCTGAGGTGAGTAAACAAAAATCCCGGGCCTGTTTTCAAACGCGCCCGGGATTATTTTAGGTACCTCCGGATGAATGCCGGTAAGATTTAACTTTTCTTATAAATATCCAGACCGATTATCGCACCTCCCAGAGTGACCTTTGCAGTGTTTCCACAAAACAACGAAAAAAACCTTTAAAAATGGAAATCCAGTGACAGCCCCCAGTTGGAAATTCCCATCACGGTGGTGGTTCCACCGGTCCAATCCTCGGAGTCATCCCCCATTTTGGCTTCTCCGCTCGGTTTGAAGGAGGCGTACCCCAGTTTATATTCGAAATCCAGGCTGAAATTCTTCCAGGGATAAAACTGCACGCCCAGCAGACCGGCCACGCCCATGCCGCTGAATTTGGTGGTGCTTTCGGTCTCGGCATCCTCGTTTTTAGCAGTGGCGCTCAGGGAGCCGTAATAGAATTCTGCCCCTGTATAGACAGATACAGCGGTTACATTGGCGATATGTTTTTGAATGCCAGCGGAGACCCCCATCATGGAATTCGCCTGTGAGATATTGCCGTCCTCATCCTGATTGGCATTTACTTTGCCGAATGCGAGACCAAGCCGCAACGCCATATCATCATTCAGATAAAAGAGTCCGCCAATGCCGGGCGAATAGAGTACCGTGTTATCCAAGTTCGGGTGTCCTTTTGTGCCCACCAGCTCATCGGTGCCCTCGCCACCGTCAAAGACGTTTGACAGGCCGCTCAGTAAAATACCGCCCAGGCCATTAAAACTCATCAGTATCGCCCGGTCGCCCTGTTGGGTTTTCGGTTTGATGTCATCCGCCGCTTGTGCAAACGAAACCATCAAAGCCACAATAAACAAAGCCCATAGTACATTTTTCATCGCATCCTCCCGAAGATTGAATCGTGAGATCACGTTTCTTGATTATGGTGTTTCTTGATTGAGCAGTATTTGCAGCCGCAGCACACCGCCTCCTCCGGTGCCTTTATATTTACTTTTGGATGATGAGAAAAAAAAATAGCCAAATCCCGCTGAAAAGAACAGATAAATAAAGATAATACCCCAGTCAAATGCATCGAGTCCAGCGGCCAACTGAACCGCCAGGATGGATATGAAACCGAGAATATCTTGGATGACCAGAATTCAGATGCCGGCCCGTCGCGCGATCGAATCATCCGCATTTCTGGAGATCCAGGTGTGAAAGAGAATGCCAATCCATGCGGCGCCAGCTGCCCTGGCGACCAGCGCAGCGTCTGAACGATGATCAGCGCCGAGAAAATCAGATCATTGGACAGGGGATGATAAAACAACAACAGTCCAAAACCGGGCCACATCAACGCCTTGATGATCATTCATGTTACTATCTTATGATGATCCTCCAGCAGCCGGCAAAAACAAAAAGGCACAGCGCATCTATCCGTATAATAGACACATCATGCCTTTTCAGTCCTGTTCTCTTGCTTTGCAAGTGCCACCTGGGTTCCGAGTCAGCTCGAACTGAAGATCAAAGTGCGTCCACCATGAGCGTTAATTGAAGTGAGCTCAAGGCGCCCTCTGACACCGAATCCGTCTAACGGTCTGGAGTCCCTTAAGTATAACAGAAAAAGAAAAGCAATGCAAGTGATTTTTTCTGACTCCAGGATATTTTATGGCCAGAGCCACAATTTCCTGACAGAGGTGTGAAGCGTTTCCCGATTGAAACCGTGAAGTACCTTGCCGCAGAATGCAGGCTCTTTTGCGGCCTGCAAAGTGGGTGGTTTTTGCGCCCACTCATGCTCACCAGAACAGGTGGTTTTCAGCGTTCTTTTTGGAACAGGTTATCCTGATGATCATCCGGTCGGCCGTAACGACGGATATGGCCCCACCCTGCTTTTGTACGTTGGGTATCTAACTCCAGCCGGGACCTGTAGCCGGGATCGTCCTGAATCGGTTTTTTGAACGATGGCACAAAAGCATTGTGGATGTTAAACAAGTCCCTTTGAATCCGGAGCTCGCAATGCCACGATTATTTCATATTAATATCAACAAGTTAGAGACCGCTATTCTTTTACACCCTGTCAGAATTCACTTGCCTTTTTTAGGCTAATTGACTATTATTTAATTGGTAAAAGGTACCATCCATTGGCAACTGAGCCACCTGGTACACTCTTTCGTCCATATGTGGGCGTCACCATTTTTGCTCCTTCTTCAATGGTGCGCCCGACTCACCCCGGGACGACAGGTTGGTGTTCCACACCAGATATTACCTTTACCTGTTTCCCATTCCTGCCCCTTGACGAGGAGATCATTTCATTCCATTCTTAACGACGGAAACCTGAAATGTTCAGATTAAACTGGCACAATAAATTGATTCTGTTCGCGATCGTTGTCGCTATCATCCCCATCGCCATTTCCGGGTATTATATGCTCAGAAGCACCAAGGATGAACTGAAGAGCAGTACGAACTATGAGTTAATTTCGACCGCTGAACAATTATCGCAAGAGATCAACACATTCTATACCAATCGCTGGCTGGCGCCGCTGTTATTGATACGGAGTGGCTTGGAGAGCGAGGAATTGGGTGCAGAAGAGAAGGCGGCCTTTTTATCCGCTGGCATAAAAAATATCGAAGACATTGTAGCCCTGGCCCTGGTCTTCGAGATTTCACCCAACGAATATGTCACCGCCATTGAAACCCAAAAGGAATCTTTTGCCGGAAAAATAAATCAGCAGGGATTGAACGTCCCGGAAGTCCTGCGTCCGTCACAAACCGAGATGCAGGCGCTGAGTCAGAAAAATCTGACCATCGGCACACCGCGTTATTACCCCGCTCTGGATGAGTGGATCGTTACCATGCAGCTGCCGGTGCACATCGCAGGCGCTCCTTCCGCGGTCTTGTATGCGCAGATTGAAATGAATCGCATGCGGGAGCGGGTGCAGAATCAGCCGCTGTCCAAGAACAGCCGCATCATGATGATAGATGAAAGAGGCATCGAGATTTTTGACACCGAGAAAAAGGACCTTTCGCAGTCAAAGGTAGTACAGGATGCCACGGATATGTTGCGGGCGGGTTCTCGCGCACAGGGTGTAACCAGTTACGTGCGGCCAACGGGTGAAAAGATCGTAGGCTGTTATGCGTTCCCGCTGGACTTACGCTGGGCCATCATTGCGGAGATTAACGAAGAGCAGGCGTATGTGGCCGTATCGAAAATGCTCAACACGCTGACCTGGTGGACCCTGTTTGGTCTCGCTATCGCCATCATCGGCGCCTTGATTTTCTCCGGACAAATCAGCAAGCCCATCCTGAAAATGAGCAAGACAGCTGAGGTGATCTCCTCCGGGCAATTTGATGTTAAGGTGGAGTATCATGCCAAGGATGAGATCGGCATTTTGGGCGAATCGTTGGTCAATATGGGCAGGGCGCTGAAGGCAAATTTTGAACAGATCGAAAATCAGAACCGGGAATTGGAAGAGTACAGCAAAAATCTGGAAGAAAAGGTCAATCAAAGAACAGCCGAATTGAAGGAAAAGAATATTGCCCTCGAGGAGACGTTGACCAAACTGAAAGAGACGCAGGATCAACTCATCGTCCATGCCAAGCTCGCATCGCTAGGTGCCCTCACGGCAGGCATCGCTCATGAAATTAAAAACCCCCTGAATTTTGTCACCAATTTTTCATCCCTATCCGTTGGACTGGTCGATGAGCTGGTGGAAGAACTCGACGGTAAACATGTTCAGATGGAATCCGAGAGCCGTGAGAATGTGCAGGATATTCTTGGCAATCTGAAGATGAATGTCACCAAGATCAACGAACACGGCAAGCGCGCGGACCGGATCGTGCACAGCATGCTGCAGCACTCCCGCGGCGCCGACAGCGAATTCCAAAAAATCGATTTGAACGCATTCATTGAAGAGTACGTCACGTTCGCCTGGGAAAGTATGCGCGCCAAGGACCCAGCGTTCAGCATCCGGATTGAAAAGAATTTTGATAAAGCCATCGGTGAGGTAAATGTCAGACCGCCTTCCATGAGCCAGGTCATTCTCAATATGCTCAACAACGCTATCTACGCTACGACCGAGAAAAAGAAACAGGAGACGGACGATTACAAGCCGACTCTTACGGTCACCACGGCAGATATGGGCGACAAATTTGCAATCCGCCTGCGCGACAATGGAACCGGTATTCCGCAAAAAGACATCGATAAAATTTTTGAACCGTTCTTCACCACCAAGCCGGCCGGAGATGGAACGGGATTGGGATTATCCTTGAGCTATGATATCGTGGTGAGCATGCACAAAGGAGAGCTTAGAGTCGAGTCGAAAGAAAACGAATATACCGAGTTCATTATTATTCTACCCAAATAATTTTTGTGGGATTTATCATGGATCAAGCGAAGCGGCTATCAATTCTCAGCCTGGTCATCCTGATGGCAGGAATCGGCGTTCCCGGCGCATCTGCCCAGGTGGAGGATGTTAAAACGGTTATCGTTCGTGAGGGGCAGGGACCGCGCGAACTTGCCCAGGAAGTCCTGGGGGAGCCGGATCTCTGGAATGAGATCCTCAAGGCCAACCAGCTCAGCGCGCCTTCGGATCTGCGGCCGGGCATGAGGCTTGTGATCCCGGCAGGCATCATCCAGCGTTCATCCCGGGAATTGGCGGCTGCGCGCACAGCGATACAAACCGCAACCGATGTCGGCGCCAAATTGTTCGCCAGCGACAACATCGCGCATGCCATTTCCTTCCATGACGAGGCTGCCAGGGAGAGAAAATCGGGTAATTGGCAGAACAGCATCCGGCTGGCGACGGAATCCCGTTTGCTGGCTGAAAAGGCGCATCTTGAAGCCCTGGAGAAGCGCAACAGCACTGCTGATGCCATGATCAGCGACCGTTCAGGCACGGTGCAGGGCAAGGAAGCCAATGAGATGTTATGGCGAGATCTTTCGATATCCTCCAAATTATTTGAGAACAATCGCGTTCGCACCCTGTCTAATTCCTATGCTGAAATTTCCTTTCAAGACCAGAGTCGCATCCGTCTGAACGAGAATTCGCAGGCCGTGATTCAAAAAATGCGCGTTGATCTGCTCAACAAGGAAAGAGACTCCAGTGTTAAGCTGGAAAAAGGGGCTGCGTTTGCGCTCCTTCAATCCAACCAAAAAAAGAAAAAATTCAATCTGAATATCCCGGGCGTGAAAACGGAAATCAACTCAAAGAGTTTTTGGGTGCAAAAGGAGGAGGAAGGCACCAAGATCGCTAATTATGAAGGCGAGATCACCGTCTCCTCGGAAGTGTCCTCCATCATCCTGGAAGAAAACCAGGGTTCCAAAATTGCGGCGGATGGGTCCATTGGTCGGTCAAAACAACTTCTCAGAGGCACCGAGCTGACTGCGCCGACAAACAATGCCATCCTTCCCGGCGGCGCCATCACACTGAAATGGAAAGCCGTATCGGGCGCACAACGCTACCATGT
The DNA here is from genome assembly GCA_963169875.1 of Candidatus Zhuqueibacterota bacterium. GTDB lineage: Bacteria > Zhuqueibacterota > Zhuqueibacteria > Residuimicrobiales > Residuimicrobiaceae > UBA2214. The sequence goes on along the minus strand of CAUJEL010000019.1, from coordinate 22,232 downwards.
GCAGGCATCCGCCGATTATTCCTTCACCAACGTAGTGCTCAACCGCGATGATATCACCAGTGATTCTCTCCGCCTCACAGATTTGCAGGATGGCGCCTACTACTGGAATGTCGCGGCCATCGACAACGAAGGTTTCCCGAGTCCGGTCAGTTTGAGAGGATTTTTCTATGTCTTTTCTGACACGGACAAACCGTTTTTGTATGTCAATCATCCTCAGGAACAACAAATCTTTCAGACAGATACCCTCCATATTGCCGGGGAAACCGAACCGGACGTCCAGCTGAGCATCAATGGAAAAAACGCACCTGACCTCAAAAATCATCACTTCCGCATACCGCACCTGCTCCAGGAGGGCGTCAACAGGATCCATATTACCGCAAGGGATTTGAGCGGTAATGAATCCCGTATCATGCGCACCGTGATCTACGCGTCCAATCGCGAGGTTGTGGTGGAATATGATCATTCTCTGAAACAGCTGCAACCCAAACAATTTCTCGCCCGTGGCAGGACGCTGGATCTCAGAGGAAAAACAGTGCCCCTCTCTGCGGTGGCCATCGAATTGGTAAAAAACGGTGTCCTGCTGCGCACTTTTGCAGATACTTCCGGATACTTTCAGATGTCCCTGCTGGACATCCCGGAGAGCAGCCAGATGCTGTTAACCGTCATGACACCAGCGGGATACCATAAAAACGACACGCTATGGGTCCACGTCAGCAAGGAAGCACCACGTATTTCGCTCTCCAGCAAAATCCCGGCCATCTCTTCAGAAGACACCCTGCGTCTGAGCGGCACGGTCGAGAATGCGGTGACGCTGAGCTTTAACGGCTTTGGGCTGAGCTTCCCGGAAGGCCAATTCGCTCATACCATTATATTGACCCCGGGCGAGAACCTGGTCACACTCACGGCACTTGATGCGCTGGGAAACGAGTGTGTTGTGCAGCACAAAATCATGCTGGACAAGACACCGCCCGAATTGGTGGATTATTCCCTCACCAAAAAGATCGCGGCCCTGGACGATATCGTCGATGTGCGGGTGAAAGCAAAAGACAGTTCCGGACTGCGGAGAACGGCCAGCGTTGACCTCCAGGCTGGTGACATGGTGAATTCAGGGTATTTGCGCTTTAATTCTTCGACACAGGTTTATGAAGGATCTTTCAAATTCCCCAAGGGCACCCGGGAAGTCATCAAGCTGAAAAGCCTGGTGCTGGAAGACTATTACGGAAATCAAAAAGTCTTTTATCCTAATTAACCTGTTCTGTTCATACCCTGATAAGGTGTCAACATTTTTTATAATCCTGATTCAGCTCACCGGTGAAGTGCGGACAAATCAGCCGCAATCCGGATCATAAACCGCCGAGCTGTTTTTACCGGGATTATCCAGCAAGTTAAAATTTGAACGTCATTTCTGCATCAAAGTTGATTCCGATACAATTATATGTTTTTCTATTTTTTGTACGTCTCTGCGTTCAACGGTGCATAATTCAGATTAATAAATTCGCAGGTGTAAATACTCCATGATCAACTGGGAGAGAATGGTGAACATGAAGACGAGGATGATGGCGGCTTGCCTGATGGTTGCGGGACTTGTCGCGGCCAAGGAGAATATCCTGCTGGTCAATTATGGGCCACAGCAGTCCATTCGCGAAGGGGATGATGATTTCAGGCAGATTGTGTTTTTTCAGGTGGCCGAGAGTGTGAGAGACAGCCTCTATCTCCGTGTGTATGATATGGATTGCGGCGGTGATTTGGATCTCGCCTTTTCAGCCTGGAATACCACAACACGCTTTGAACTCTATGGCGGCAAAGGCGCTTACTCCGCTGCGACACTGCAGAACGCCAAACCTGACGATACTGACTTGCAGGCGGGGAATCTGCTGGCATCCGCGACCTCGGGTGAAAACGCGGATCTGAACAACAGCTGGTTCAATCTGAAGCAGATCGCACCCCAAGAGGGGGAAAAAATTGGCGCCTACTATTATTTCAAACTCGTGGTGCAAGGCATTTCAGGAAATGATGCCAATGCCTTTGATGTCCGCTTGAGCACATCGGCGACACTCAATGTGACGCCGGCACAGATACAAATGTTCTCCTATTCGCCGACTTTCCGTCTGCGGAAGGATGAGAATGTCGCCAACATCACTTTCCCGGTTCCCGAGAAAGCCCACTCCATAACGGTTCATAATTTTGATCTGGCCGGCGCCTCCCTGCAACTGGTGACGGCGTTCCGCTCCAATCTGCCCATCGTGTCCTCAGGTCAGGGTGAGTGGGTCAAGAGCGTGGCCACTCTGGAACCGCTGGAGGCGGGCCGTGCATGCGCCGTCGCGCTCGGTCAGGGCAGCGAATCCCCCAATGACGTTTCGATGTATATCACGGACGATCAGGACCAGCTCCTGCCCATTTCTCTACCCATCCATTTGATAAAACTGAATCAACGCCCGGTTATCCAAAAAAGTCTCATCGCGCTCTCCGATTGCCACTCCATCGTCTTCGATGCCAACTCCTCCACGGATCCGGATGGCGATCTGCTGCAATTCTATTGGGAGTTCGGTGATGGCACCCATGCACAGGGCAGCCGCATCGCGCACCAATATGAAGCGCAAAAGACTTATAACGCCTTATTAATTGTCAGCGACAATTCAGGAGAAGTGGGCAACAGCGCTTTTGAGCGGTTCAAGGTCAAAGTCAACCAGCCGCCGTTGGCCAAAGCCGGTCAGGACGTGATCACGGCGCCCAATCAAATGGTCGCCTTTGACGCCTCCCTCTCCTCCGACCAGGATGGCTCACTCACTTCCTTCGCATGGGATTTTGGCGATGGCAAAAACGCGGCAGGCGCGAAGACCAGCCATCTCTTCGTGAATCCGGGCACGTACCGTGTACAGCTCAGGGTTGTGGATGATTCTGATAGCCCCTGCAATTCAGCCACGGACGAAATCAAGGTATGGGTGAATGCACGGCCCAAGGCTGTGGCTGGCGAAGATCTGCGGGGATCGACCGGACAAGTATTGACGTTTAATGGTGAAAAAAGCAGCGACAGCGATGGCGAGTTGGTCTCCTATCAATGGGATTTTGGGGATGACGGCAAGGCAAGCGGCAAAGTGGTCCAACATGCCTATCAAAAACCCGGCACCTACCGGGCCAGGCTTTCCGTCACCGACAATGCCGCTGTTGGCAACAGCATGGATTTTGATGAAGTCCTTGTTTTTATCAATGCACCGCCTGAGGCAAGCGCGGGGCGCGACATGAAAGGTGCGATCGAAGAGACGCTCACCTTTGATGGCAGCGCGTCCTTGGATAAGGATGGCGCGTTGATCGCCTATCAATGGGCTTTTGGCGACGGCGCCACGGGGAGCGGCGTGCGGGTCACCCATGCCTACAAAAAGTCCGGCAATTACACCGTCGTTTTGACCGTCCAGGATGATTCCCAAACCGATTCCGACCGGCGCTGTGACAGCCTGCAGGTGTTCATCAACGAGCCGCCAGTGGCCCATGCGGGCCAGGATCAGTTTGTGACCGATTCTGAAGTCACGTGGTCAGCCGCTGCCTCCAGGGACCAGGATGGGGAAATCATATCCTATGAATGGGATTTCGGCGATGGCTCACTCGGCACAGGTATCGCACCAATCCATGTCTACCGCAAGCCTGGAACCTACACGGGCAAATTGACGGTGACCGACAATTCAGGCACCAGGAACAACCAGACCAGCGATGCCTTTCAGGTCATCGTCAATGAAAAACCCTTCGCCGATGCCGGACCAGATCAAAAAGGAGCTGCTGGTCAAACGTTCACTTTTGACGGATCCGGTTCTCAAGATCCGGATGGCAACATCGCGGCCTATCTCTGGGATTTTGGCGATGGTCATTCAGCCTCTGGCGGGCATACATCGCACGCCTATTCCAAACCGGGGGTGTACACAGCCAGGCTCACGGTCAAGGATAACACCGGCCATCCTCAGGCCGCCGATTTCGATGAAGCTGTGGTTGTGGTCAATGGACCACCCACAGCCGAGGCGGGATCGGATGTCCTGACCGTCCCGGGTGCCGCGGTCACGTTCGATGCCAGCCATTCGTTCGATCTTGACAAAGACGCCCTCTCCTACACCTGGCAGTTCAGCGATGGCAAACATCAGGCAGCAACTGCGCAAGTGCGCAGGACATTTCCCTCGCCTGGCACCTATGCCGCCATACTGACGGTTTCTGACAACAGCAGCACTGAAAACAGCATCTCGCGAGATACGGTTCTGGTGCGGATCAACAGCGCACCCATAGCCAATGCCGGAAAAAACATCTACAGCTGCGATAAAACCCTGCTTTTTGATGGATCTGCTTCGACCGATCCGGATGGAGATCCTTTGAGTTACACCTGGAATTTTGGCGATGGCAGCAAGCCCGCCGCGGGTATGCTGGCCTTGCACAAATTCACGGCTGCAGGAACCTACCCGGTGATTCTCACCGTGGACGATGGATGGGGTCTGGAAAACTCCCGCCACAGCCAGTCCATAACCGCAGTCATCAATGACCCGCCTGTGGCGGACGCAGGACCCAATGAAAGCTATTGTGCTGGTGAGGTCATCATATTCAATGCGAGCTCATCAAAAGATCCTGAAAATGGTTTACTGAAATATCATTGGGATTTCGGTGATGGCACGAATGCCGAAGGTTTGAATCCAACCAAAATATACAAAAAGGATGGCATTTATCAGGTGCGCCTGACCGTGCAGGATGATTCAGGGTTGCCCTGCAATACCGGTATTGCCGTTAAGAGCATTCAGATCATCGAATCGCCCATCGCCATGGCCGGCCCGGATCAGGAAGTGTGCACCCATGCGCCTGTTAATTTCGATGGCACCGCATCGCGCGATTTTGACGGCGTTGTGAATAACTATTTTTGGGATTTTGGGGATGGCACCACCGGGGGCGGCGCGACGCCGACACACGCTTATAAAAAAGCCGGCGTCTATCGCGTCGTCCTCACGATCACCGGCGATTTGCGCAGCGACTGTGACAACACCAACACCGATGAGCTGCTGGTCACGGTACATGATGCACCTTTTGCGACAATCACCTGCCCGGCTGTCGCAGCGGTGAACCAATCTGTCACTTTTGATGGCTCTTCCTCCCTCAGCACTGCAGCCCCCATCCAAACCTATCAATGGGAATTCGGCGACGGCAGCAGCGCCGCGGGCAGGAGCGTGACCCACCTTTACAGCCAATCCGGCAATTATCTGGTCAAATTGATCATCAACACCGGCGCATCGACGATTTGCAGTTCTTCCATCACGCAAAAAATGATCACCATCAATGACGCGCCCATTGCCGATGCAGGCCGCGACCAATTGGCCGGACTCGGGCAGCTCATCACGCTGGATGGCAGCGGCTCAAAAGATCCTGATGGCGGATTAATTTCGTACATCTGGAGTTTAGGCACAGGCGCAACACAGTCAGGAATCACCGCCCGCCATCGCTTCAGCACAGCGGGGCGTCATCCGGTTCAACTGACGGTTACCGATAACAGCTATGCGGATAACAATACGGCGGTGGATACCGTGTGGATCATGGTCAGTGATCCTGTGCAACCCGTCATCAGTCCCAGTTCAAGCGCGGCTTGTCCGAACGAAGAGATCACATTCAGCGCCCTGGATTCGAAAATGATGGACGGCAAAACTGTCACGGGGATGTGGCATTTTGGGGATGGCCAGACCGCCTCCGGGATGCAGGTGAAACATCGCTACGTCAAAAGCGGTGATTACCAAGTCACTTTGGTGCTGGATGACGGACTATCATTGGATAACAGTGTAACAAGCACCACCCTGCACTATCGGGTCAACAACATCCCACAGGCTGATGCTGGTCCTGACCAAATGGTATGTCCGGGACAGGAAGTCATCCTTGATGCGAGCCATTCTTTTGACCAGGATGAAACCGGCTGGAAGGTGGAATGGGATTTTGGAGACGGCGGTACATCGAGCGATCGCATCGCCAGACATTTGTATAAGACCACAGGCACCTATCTCGCGAAACTGAAAATCACGGATCATTCCGGCAGCGCCTGTGCCAGTGATGAAGATGCCGTTAAGATCGTGGTCAATTCGCAGCCGCTGGCAGTGGCAGGACCAGACCGTCAGATTTTCTACGGCGGTGCGCATGATGGCGTGCTTTTTGATGCCACAGGATCCTCCGACCCGGATGGCGATGGTCTTGTATTTGAATGGGATTTCGGCGATGGCACCCGTAACAGCGGCGCCAAACTGTATCACAATTACGACAAGCCGGGCCTCTATCTCGTCAAACTCCATGTGGATGACGGCCGTGAGACACCGTGCAGCAAAGCCATCGACGAAGTCAAGATCGAAGTGGTCAACCGAAAATAGGGGATGCGCAATCTGATTAATTAACAACCCCTACAAACCATTGCTTTATTTGGAGTTTTAATGACCACGTGTACGATCAACCATGAATACGGCGTCACCAGAGTCGTCATCGCCGGACGTATCGACAGTATGTCTTCGGCGGAGATACAAAATCAATTGGATGAATTAATACTGGGTGGCAGTCGCCTCCTCGTTGTGGATGTCGAGCAGGTTAATTTTATAAGCAGCGCCGGGCTGCGTATATTCTTGCATGCACAGAAGCAGCTGGAACGCGTTGACGGTCAAATCATCATCTATAAGGTTCAGGAAGGCGTCTTGCGCGTTTTCCGGATGAGTGGATTTGACCGCATCATTCAGCTCGCCGACAGCGAAGCAGCGCTCGCGCTTGCCTGTTCGCCCAGCCAGGCTGCGGCTGGCGTCATCGTCACGTCCACCGAGGGCATCACCTTTACGCATCGTCTTTTTGCGGGCGTCGAGCCCGGTACGCTGCGGATCATTGGCTCACAGGAGAAGCTCCTGAGCGCCGGCTATGATGAACAGGATGTCATCAGCATCCCGCAATCGCAGTTGCACTTTGGCGCCGGACTGGCCACAGTCGGTGAACGATATGAAGAATACAAAAACCTCTTCGGTGAAACCCTCATCATCAACAAAAACATCTTCTATTACCCGGCGGTCAAGCGGCCGGCGGTGGATTACATGTTTTATACGGGAGAAGATGTTGGCACAGAATGCAAGTTTTTCCACGGATTCGCGTTTGCCGGGTCCTATAGCGTCCTCGCATCTTTTGAGACCACGGAGGCATTCATCACGCTCGATCAACTGGTGGAATGGATGCGGGTGCTTCCGCTCCGTTCACCCCTTGCCGGCATCGTGCTGCTGGCCGAGAGCAGGGGGTTGTATGGCATGAACCTGAAACAAATCCCGGTAAGGGAGCACAAACCCGCAAACGGCGGTGAAATTTTCGATGCCGGCCAGGTGGGCGAATGGATCAATTATCCGATTGATCCCTGTGACCAAAATCATATCGTCGCCGCAACGGGCCTGGTCTGCCGTGACAAGGCGGCCTGCACCGAGGCCGTGCAAAAACTTTTCTCCGGCGGCTCACCGCTGCATCTCCATGCCGGTGTCTTTGAGAAGGGGCCATTGAGTAAAAATATTGAACAGTTCTCTGAAGAAGTACAGCGAATTCTCACGGAACTGGAAATCAAAAAAGTTCAGCACATGCTGGGGCAGAGCCGGTTCAGCAACGGGATGATCGGGATTATAGAATTGAAAGGCTGATGCAATGGAACTTTGGGTAGGTGCCTTGAATCTTGGATTTCTCTATGCCATTATGACCATGGGGATTTTTATCACCTTCCGCATACACGATTTTCCCGATATCACAGTAGATGGAAGTTTCACGGCAGGGGCAGCAACAGCCGCCGTACTTCTCGCCGCGGGAATTAATCCGCTGTTGGCCCTGGCCGCTGCCTTTGTCATCGGTGTGCTTGCCGGAGCGACCACAGCATTCATTCACACACGTTTTCAAGTGAACGGATTGCTGGCAGGCATACTTGTGATGACTGCGCTCTACTCCATCAACCTGCACATCATGGGGCGCTCCAACATTCCCCTTTTAAATGAAAAAACCCTGTTCTCCTGGTTGGCGGTTATTAATCCTGGACTGCATCCCGAAGTCTGGACGGCCATTGCCCTGACAACCCTGATGACCCTGTTCTGGCTGGTGATGTCGCTCTTTTTCAAAACGGATCTGGGCATTGCCATGCGGGTGACCGGCAACAATGCGACCATGGCCTCGGCGAACGGCGTCAATGTCGCCAGAATGACCATCTTTGGGATCGCACTGGCCAACGGATTTGTGGCGGTTTCCGGCGCTTTGGTGGCGCAATATCAGGGTTTTGCCGATATCGGCATGGGTGTTGGCACCGTGGTCATCGGCCTTGCAGCGGTGATCATCGGTGAATCGGTGCTGAAAAAAAGCTCCATGTTTGTGCGCGTGCTCAGCGTGATCGCAGGCGCCATCATCTTTCGCCTGATGATCGCCATCGCGCTTTATGTAGGGATGAATCCGATCGATCTCAAACTGCTCACCGCGGTTTTTGTATTCATCACACTGGTATTTTCAAAATCAGTCGGCGGGAAAAAAGGCGCCGGCAATCTGGGAGAGCGTGTGAAAGGCTGGGCGGCCAACAAAAAAGTGCTGCAAGCTGTCATCGCAACCGCGGTCCTTGTGGCGCTGATCATCCCCGGTTATCACCTCATTGTCAACAAGCCGGCGCCCCTGCAGCAGCATTTCAAGATTGGGTGTGTGCAGCTGACGGACAATGGTCTGCTGAATATCACGCGTGACAGTCTGGTCGAAGAGCTGAAACGGCTCGGATACATCGACGGAGAAACCTGCACCCTGCTGTTGGAGAACGCCAACGGCGAATTGTCGACGGTGAATACGATCCTTGACAAATTCCAGCGCGAGGACGTCGATGTCATCGTGACCATCTCCACCGGCTGCACGCAGGCGGCCATCAACAAAATCAGCGACAAGCCGATTATATTTGCGACTGTGGCCAATCCTTTCATCATCAAGGCCGGAACGAGCGACTCGAGCCATCTCGCCAATGTGACCGGCGTGTATGGATGGGTGCCGATGGACAAGACCATGGCTATGGTGCGCAAATTCTTCACAGGCCCGATCACTTTTGCAGCGATCTGGGATCCGGCCCAAGCCAATTCGGTTTTTAATGTGGAACTGTTGCAAAAAGCTGCGCAAAGTTATCCGGATGTCACGTTCAAAGGGGCGACGATCACCAGTTCTGCGGAGGTGTACCAGGCGGCGGTCTCGCTGGCGCAAAAAAACATCGACGCCTTCGTACTCAGCCCGGACAACACAGTCTATTCCGCATTTGAAGCGATTGTCAAGGCTTCCGAAGGCAAGCGCATTCCCATCTTTTTAAGCGATGTGGAACGGTTACAGGATGGCGCGTTCGCCGTATTGGGCTATGATTATACCTCCAGCGGCATCCAGGCTGCTGCGCTCATCGACCGCGTGCTCAAAGGCGAGGATCCCGGCCGTATTCCGTTTGAAAAATATAAAAAGCTCACCTTTGGACTGAACCTCAAGACCGCGGAAAAGCTGGGCATCACCATCCCTCCTGCTGTGCAGGCGGAGGCGAACCTGATAATTGGGGGTGAGGCGGAGAAAAAAATCAGCATCGGCATCGTTCAGTTCGCCATGGAGCCCAATGTCGAACGCTGCAAAGAAGGCATCTTGAAATCCCTGGCGGAGCATGGTTATGTGGATGGACAGAATATCGAAATCATCTACAAGAACGCCCAGGCTGACTTTGCCATGATCAACGCCATCATGCAGGATTTGATGCGGCGAAAAGTCGATATCATTGTGCCGCTCTCCACGCCCTGCGTGCAGTCAGCCGTGCAATTTGCATCGCATCAATCGGATACCAAAGTGGTTTTCACGTACATTTACGATCCCTATCGCATCGGCGCTGCCAAAACGCCCGAGGATCACTTGGCCAACATGACCGGAGTCGCCTGCTTTCCCCCTGTCGAGGGGATGCTCGACCTGATCAAAGAAATGTTCCCGGAGCGCAACAAGATCGGCATCGTCTGGAACAGTTCGGAGGCCAATTCCGAGTCGGTGGTGCTCAAGCTGCGCGCGCACGCCGCACGAACCAAACAGCAACTCATCGAGGCAACGGTGACCAATCCCGCCGAGGTGCTGGAGGCATCGCGATCGCTGGTCATAAAGGGCGCCGAGATTTTTTTGAACGGCGGGGACAACACGGTCAATGTCAGCTTTGACAGTTATGCCAAGGTTGCCGGAGAAAACCGCATCCCGGTGTTTTCGGTCGATTCAGAATTCATCGAAAAAGGGGCTTTGGCTGTATTGGGACCTGATTATTATCAAACCGGATATGAAGGCGGCCAGTACATCAGCCGGGTGATGCAGGGCGAGGATCCCGCCCGGATGCCGATCTCACAGACGCAAGCCACCCTGTTCATGGTGAACCGGGACGCGGCGCGCGCCTGCGGCATCGACCTGAAAGAGGCTGTCGTCCGGCGCGCGCACAAGGTTCTGGACAGCCAAAATCAGCAGCAGGGGCCTGCGGCTGGCGCGCCGCAAAAGCTGGCGCTCTTCCGCTTCAGCGACAATCTTTTGCAAATGGAAGCCAGCAGAGGAGTCCTGCAGGAACTGGAAAAGAGTCAAATTCTGGCGCAGAAAAACATCACAGTTGATCACAAAAACGCCCAGAATGAATTCTACATGGCCCAGTCCATCGCGCAGGATATTGTGCGCCAGAATTATGACTATATCATCACCATATCCACGCCCGCACTCCAGGTCATGGCCAACGCCAATAAAACCATACCGCATGTGTTCGGCGCTGTCACAGATCCTTACCGGATGGGCGTGGCGAAGAACAGCGCCGATCATCTCCCCAACGTGACCGGCGTCGCCACCTTTCAACCGGTTGCCAGCACACTCAAAGTCATGCGGGATATTTTCCCGCAAGCCAAAACAATCGCCATGATCTGGAATCCCGCCGAAGCCTGTTCTGAGGCTTGCACCTATAAAGCGCGGGATGCCGCGCAGTCTTATGGCTTTGAACTGCTGGAAGCGACGGTGAGCAGCACCGGCGAGGTCATGGACGCCTTAAAGTCGCTTGTCAATAAAAAACCGGATCTGTTTCTGACGTCGGGCGACAACACCGTCATCCTGGCCGTGGATGCCATCGCGGCCCTTTTGCGGCAGCACAAAATCCCTTATTTCACCAATACGCCGGATGATGTCCATCACGGCGCTTTCATGGGGATCGGCGCCGATTATGTCGAAGTGGGCAGGGCTGCCGCCGGGATGGCTGTGCGAGTCATCCGCGGTCAAAATCCCAAAGATATTCCAATAAACGATTATGTCCCGGAAAAAAGGTATATCAATCTGGCACTCGCGCGCGAATATGGCATAACCATTCCGGCAGAGATATTTGCACAGGCCAAAGGAATTTAGTTTTTATCAGCAATGAGCTGTTGGAGTGTAAAGGCATACCGGATGCACGAAATTGGATTCTTGATCGTTACATCATTGACCTGAATAAGTCCACGCTTACCTTGTCATGGATTCCAGGCTAACGCGCCAGCTAGCGCAAAGACCTGTACCGCAAGGCTGTACTAAATGGCTCAGGACACATGGATGCAACGGTGTTAACTGTATCAGGTTTAAATAATAGGGCTTCAGTATGATAAAGATCAGCGGGCTGCATAAAAAATTCAATGTGGGCACCATCAACGAAACCCATGCACTGCGCGGCATCGATCTGGACATTCGACAGGGCGAATTCGTCACCATCATCGGCACCAATGGATCGGGCAAATCCACCCTGCTCAACGCCATCGCCGGTTCATTCCTGCCGGACCGGGGGCAAATCATGATTGACGGGCATGATGTGACCTCGCAGAAGGATTTCCAGCGCGCTTTTTACATCGCCCGCGTTTTTCAGAATCCTTTTTCCGGGACCGCTCCGCAAATGACGATTGCGGAAAATCTCCACATGGCCTCCCTGCGTAATAAAAAAAGACATCCCGTGCCAGGCCTGAATGCCAAACAGCTCGATCATTATCGCGATGAGGTCAAACGGCTGGAGATGCAACTGGAGGGCCGGCTCAACAATCTGATCGGTTCCCTCTCCGGGGGACAGCGGCAGGCCCTCACCCTGCTCATGGCGGTGATCGCCGAGCCCAAGGTCCTGCTGCTGGATGAACACACGGCCGCGCTGGATCCGAAATCCGCGGCGCAAGTCATCAAGCTCACCCAGCAATTCATCGAGAGAGGCCGTTTAACAGCGGTCATGGTGACACACAGCATGCAGCAGGCTCTGGATGTGGGGAATCGCACCATCATGATGCACAAGGGGCTGATCATCGATGACATTTCCAACCAGGAAAAACGGCGTCTCGGCGTCGACGACCTGCTGGAAAAATTCGCCGATCTCCGCAAGGCCGAACAGCTCACCGACGACGTACTGGCAACGTTGCGGCGCGAATATGTGTAACAAAACGCGGGCGCCTGGCCGGCACGGCCACAGACTGTCCCACAGATCCCCGTACCATGCGGCCGCAACCTTGATGATTGCCACACATACACTTCTCAGGAGAATCCTTAGCAGCTAAAGCCCGCCCATGCACAAGATAAATGTTCAGCGCATAAGCGACCATGCAACTGCCCATATCCTCACTCGCATTTCAACATCCTGTAAGTGCCGATAACGCTTGAAGCGTTTAATTCCCAAATGCCGTATTATTAATGAAAGTCCGGCTGTTAAGGAGATGCGCCTGCCCGCTTCGCCAGGTATGGGATCGCATGCTCTGCCGCTCATTTTGGCTATTCCGCCAGATTGACGATCCCCCTGCGCTCGAGCAGCGTGCCTTGCATCTGGTACAACCGGATCAATGCATCCAGATAATCGACGATCGATCTCGCCTCATCCAGCTGACTGGCGGTGAAATCGCGCTGCGCCTGCAGCACCAGATAGTTGGTGGAACGGCCGACGCGAAATTTCTCCAGCTCTGCGTCGAGCTTTTTCTCCTGCAGCTCCAGCGTCACCTTGCAAGTCTCGGTCAACTTGCGCGTGCGCAGCACCTCAATATAGGCGGAACGCACATCCCGCTCCACCAGGCGCTTCATGTTATCAAAAGATAATTGCATCTGCTCGCGCGAAAAGCGCGCCTGCGCCGCCTCGGCGCGCGCCGCGCGATTGAGCACTGGAAACGCCAGCGTCAGTCCGCCGGAAACATCATAAAACGGACTTTTGTAGTCCGGCAAGCCTTCCTTGAAACTCTGCGCATAAGAAGTGCGTCCCAGGGAGACAAATAAATCCAGTTTCGGCAGCAAACCGTTACGGGTTCGCGCGATATCCAACTCGCCCTTTTGCAGCGCCAGTTCAGCCTGTTGCAGATCCGGACGATATTGCAGCCCCAACGCCTGATGCAATGCGATCTCGCCCAACTCATCCTCTGGCACCACAGGTTGATTGGTCAGCACCGGCATAATGGACCAGATGTCGCTACGCGCCGGATTCAGCAGATAGATCAACTGCAACCGCGCCTGCTCGAAACGGCTCTGCGCATCGATGAGTGCCTCCTGCCGCGTCGACACCTCGGCATGCACTGCCGCCAATTCCAGACTCGGCAGCTTGCCCACAGCCACGCGCTCCAGGGATTCCTGCAGCTGTTGTTCCGCCAGGGTCAACGATTCCCGTTGAATCTCCACTTCGCGTCCGGCCAGATAGAACCCCCAATAAGCTGTCTCCACGTCCGCAACCGTCTGTTCGGCAACCGCCTTCATCTCCGCCCGAGTGATCTCCACATCGAGACGGGCGCGGCGCAACATCGCCAGATTAGCGCCAAAGCCCGCTCCTTGCAGCAGGGACTGCGAGAAGGTCACCCCCATGGTGCCGACATACTGATCCAGATAAATGCTCGAGTTGCTCCCTGAAAAAGAAGAGACCAGCGCGACGGTGGTGCCCGTGGGCAGCATTTGCGACAGCTGGGCCTCGTACTGCGTGCGCACCGTGGTCAGCTCAAACGGCTCGGGTCGGGAGCCAAGAAAGCGCTGACTCTTGCTCTCCGTCTTGGTTGCACCGGCTGACAACACCGGATCGAACTGTGCACGGTGCTCATTGGCCACGGTCTCGGCGATCCTTTGTTCGCGCCATTGTATGGTGACCGCGGCATTGCGCTCAAGGGCGATGAACAGGGCATCCTGCACGCCCAGCCGCAGCGTATCCGCACCGCTGATGCCGGAAAAAGGATACTCTTGTGCATATGAAGTTGCAATAAAACAGGCTGACAGAATCGCAATGAGAAATGATTTCATTTGAATTTAAAAACCTTTTTGAGTGATATTTTCTGTTCAAAGATCGAATAAACAATGGGCACCAACACCAGCGTCACCAGGGTGGAACTGGTCAAACCGCCGATGACGACGCGTGCCAGGGGCGCCTGGGTTTCGCCGCCTTCACCCAGACCAAAAGAAAGCGGTACCAGGCCCAACACGGTGGTCATTGTGGTCATCAGGATCGGCCGCAGCCGGTGTTTGCCAGCCGTGGTGATCGCCTCCGCCAGTTCAAGCCCTTCATTGCGGCGCAGTTGATTGGTATGATCCACCAGCAGGATCGCATTGTTGACGACGATACCGGCCAGCATGATGCAGCCGATGAAAGCCTGCATGCTGAATATCGTGTTGGTGAGAATCATGGTCAACGTCACCCCGATCACCGCCATGGGGATCGAGAACAGCACGATGAACGGATCGCGAAAAGACTCAAACTGTCCGGCCATGACCAGATAAACAAGAAAAATAGCCAAAATCAAACCAACCAGGAGTTCCTGAAACGCCTCCTGCTGCTCTTCATAATCGCCGCCAAAGAGGATGGCAAAATCCTTGGGCATGGGGATGCGGTGTAGACGCTCGCGAATATCTGAAATCACGGAGCCCATGTCGCGGCCAGTGAAATTGGCATCGATGGTGATGATGCGCTCCTGGTCCTTGCGCTCCAGCTGCGAAGGCCCTTCCTGCGGTTGTGTGCTGACCACATTGCGCAGCACCACGGCGACGCCGCGGTTATTGATGACCGTGAGATCGAGGAGATCAGCCAGATCACGGCGGTCTCCTTCGCTCAAACGCACCAGAATGCGATACTCCTTGCCGCCCTCGCGGAAATAGGAAGCATAGGTCCCTCCCACCGCGGTTTGCAAAGCTTCACCGATGCGCGTGACTGTCAAACCCAGATCTGAGGCCTTTTGCCGGTCGATGCGGATGATCTGCTCCGGATTGCCCTCCTGGCGGCTGATACGGGTATCGGTGATGCCCGGCACTTTTTTGACGATCTCATCGACCTGTTTGGCCAGCGCCTGGGCGGTGTGGAGATCGTAGCCGCGCACCTCGACGCTGATGGCGTCTCCCGACGAAGATCCGAAACGGCGCGTCATGAAATTCTGCCCGGCGCGCGCCCGGACAAGGATGCCGGGGATTCCGCTCACCGCCTTGCGCAGATCATTGGCCACCTCCTCGCTGCTGCGTTTGCGGTCTGCTTTGGGAACCAGGGTGATGCGAATGTCGCCCGAATTACCGCCGCCGCCCCAGCCGCCGCCACCCACGCGCGTCATCATGGTGGTCATCTCCGGCACCTCACGGCGGACGATTTCCTCGATCTGAAGCGCAGCCTGATCGATGACCTCCAACTTGGAGCCGACCGCAGTCTCCAGACTCAGCCGTACCTCGCCCTCATCCGCCTGCGGCATCAGTTCGACACCAATGAAGCGGACGAGAAAGACGGAGAAAATAAAAAGACCCAAAGTCGATAAGAGAATCATTTTGCGATGATGCAAAGCCTTTTGCAGCAGATTGGCGTAATTGAGTTCCAGGCGCTCGAAGAGGTTCTGGCTGATCGCGTAGACCTTTTCCAGCTGGCTGATCTTGCGGCCATGCTGCACCGGGCGGTAGCGCAAAAAACGCGACGACAACATCGGCACCAGGGTCAAGGCCACCAGCAGGGAGCATAATAACGAAAAAACCACGACGTACGCCATCTGCTGGAACATGATGCCGGACATGCCGCGAATAAAAACCACCGGAAAAAAGACCACGATGGTCGTCAGGGTGCTGGCGATGATGGCGCCGCTGACCTCGCCCGATCCCTTGATAGCGCTATCCAGTCGCGACAGTCCATTCTCGCGGTAACGGTAGATGTTTTCCAGCACTACAATGGCATTGTCGACCAGCATGCCGATGCCGAGCGCCAGCCCGCCAAAGGTGATGATATTGAGCGTGAATCCGCCAAAATACATCAGTCCAAAGGTGGCGATGATGGAAATGGGAATGGCGGTGGCGATAATGGACGTGCTCGAGAGATTGCGCAGAAAAAGCAGCAAAATCAGGATGGCCAGAACACCGCCGATGAGCGTGGAATTGCCCACTGAATTGATGGATTGTCTGATATACACAGACGTATCCATGGTAGGGATCAACTGAATCTGCGGCAAATCCTGATTGATGCGTTCGATCTCTTGCTTGGCGGCTTCGGCGACCTGGACCGTATTGGCGCCCGACTGTTTGTTCAGGAACATGCGCAATCCGGGTTTGCCGTTCAAGCGGTTCTGCGAACGCACTTCCTCCCAGGAATCTTCGACATCCGCCACATCCCTGATCTGAATGGGCGTGCCCTCACGCATGGTGATGACCGTGTTGCGGATTTCATCCAGATTACGGTACTCACCCTGGGTGCGGATGAGGATCTCCAGGTTGCCACGTTCGTAGAGGCCGGCGGGGATGTTGCGATTTTCGCTGCGCAGCGCCGAGATAATCTGGTCGGTGGAAAGACCCAGCGCCTTGATTTGTGCCGCCCGTAAGGATACGTGGATCTCGCGATTCAATCCGCCCCAGATATTCACGGCCGCCACGCCCGGCACGCGCTCGAGCCGGTACTTGACCTGATCTTCAACCAGTTGACGCAGCTCCAGCGGATTCATCGCGCTGGCGACACCGATGAACAGGATCGGCGTTGCCGAGAGATCGAACTTGCGGATTTGCGGCCTCTCGATATCCTCAGGCAATCGCGACAGAACCCGGTCGATGCGATCACGGATATCATTGGTGGCCACATCCAGATCCGTTCCCCAGGTGAACGCGCAGCGGATGTTGCTGCTGCCTTCGCTGGACGTCGACGTGATCTCTTCCACACCCTGCACCGCCGCAAGGGTCTCCTCCAGCGGACGGGTGATCAACTCCTCCATCTCCTGGGGTCCAACATTGCCATAATCCGTCGATACCGAAATGGTCGGATAGACAATTTCCGGCATCAAGTCAATGGTGAGCCGTGAATAGGAGATGAGTCCGATCACGACGATGATGAGAAAAACGATGGTGGTTAATATGGGCCGCCTGATGGGACCGCTGACAAAAGCCATAGCCGAGACTCCTGGTTTTGGTGCTCAATTTTTGCTTGATGGATTCTTCTCTTGCGTCTGCGGGGATGGCAGGATAACAGGACTGCCGTCCTGGAGCAGGTGCTGGCCGAGGGTGACAACCCGGCCGTCCAGCCGCGGCGTGATGATTTCTGTTTTTTCACCGTTGATAATGCCGGTCTGTACCTTCACGTGGCGAGCAGTTTTCTTCTCCGCATCGACCAGGAACACGCTGCTGGTTCCGTTTTGGCCGACGATGGCTTTGCTGGGCACGATCTGGGCATTTTCGTTCTGCGATAAAACGACGCTCACCTTGGCGAACATGCCGGGTTTCAGCTTGCGCCCGGCGTTATCGACTTCCACCTCCATTTGGGCCATGCGGGAAGCTTCATCCAGGACCGGTGCGATCCGCGCCACTCGTCCGGCGAACGCTTCGTCCGCAAAAGCATCGACGCGGACGGTGGCCGCCTGATCGTTGGCAATGCGGCCATAATCGCGCTCGATGATGGTGGTGCGCACGATGACCTGATCGATGCCGACCACGGACACGACCGGCGAATTGGGCGAGAGCAAGGCACCCTCGTCGACATAGCGTTCTCCGATGAATCCGGACTGATTGGCTGCCAGCGTCGTATATCCAAGCCGGATCTGGGCGGATTTCAGGGCCGCCTGACGCTGTTCCACCTGCGCCTGGCTGAGTTCCAGCCGCGACTGCTGGGCGATGTAATTGGTATTGGCAGCATCCAGTTCAGCGGGAGACGCGATGCCCTTCTGCTGCAAGAGTTTGACGCGTTCCTGTTCCTGTGTGGCCAGAACGAATTGGCTCCTGGCTTCCAGAAGAGAAGATTCAGCAATCTTGAGGTTGGCCTCCGCCTCGCGCACCGACTGCTGATACTCCGCATCATCGATGGTGGCGATCACCTCACCGGCTCGCACCCAATCGCCAATGCGTTTGTTGATGCGCAGCAGGCGTCCGGATACTTTTGGAGCGACGATGTATTGGTAGATGGGATGGATGGAGCCGGTAAAGTGGCGGATCTCCTGGATGGACTCGTTCACAACCGGTTCGACCTCAATGGCGATGGGCATCTGGCCGCCGCGCTGTGCGGCATCGTCCGATCCGCCGAACAACAGGACGCCGATGCGATAGGCCAAGAGCAGGAGGATCACCACGGCCACTGCGATGAGGATGTTTTTTTTCTTCATAGGTGAAATGGTTCCCGGGGTTTTAACATGTTATTGCGAAAAATGAATAGCTCGAACTGAATAACAATCTATAATAAGACGCTTTTGGCGGAAACAAGTTCTGCGCAGAGATTTGCTTTTAGGGTGTTTTAGAGCATTTCCCATAAAAGTGCAGAATGAAATTGCGGAGCAAAATATAAAAAGCCTGGCTGTGATTTGCCAGGTTTATTTACGTGCGTTCGCTGCTGACCTGTAAATACTCCAGTGCATGAGGAGGCGATTCAGTCTGCTAGCATGCTATTTCCATTGCGATCAAGTGGCCATATAGAATAATAGTAACGCCGGACGCTGCATGTCCTGAGTTAATATTAGCGCCAGTACTGGTCGGCGAGACCCGTCTCTGTGCTTGACTTCAGGAACAAACTTCTTGCATCTCGCCCAAAATAATTTTATCTTGACACATTGTTTTTCACACCAAAATACGATCCTTCCGTATCAATCGCTGTGATGGTCTCTATCATTCACCTAACCTGTGGAGGTTTTCATGAGCGTCAAAATGCGTCTGGGTGTCATGATGTTCCTGCAGTACGCCATCTGGGGCGCCTGGTCACCCGTGCTCTCCGCCTACCTCGAGAACACCCTGGGCTTCTCCGGCATACAAATCGGCGTCATCTACAGTCTGCTGCCTCTGGCCACGATCATTTCGCCCTTCATCGGCGGACAAATCGCTGACCGCTACTTCTCCAGCGAAAAAGTGATCGCCGTGCTGCAGCTCATCGGCGGCGGCCTGTTGATCTACATCTCCCAATTGAGCGACTATAACGCCATGATGTGGACGCTGCTGCTCTACTCGTTGCTCTACGCACCCACGCTGGCGCTGACCAATTCAATCGCCTTTATCAATATGAAGGATTCGGAGAAAGAGTTCGGCCAAATCCGCGTCTGGGGCACCATCGGCTGGATCGTCGCGGGTTTGATCCTGTCCGGGTGGCGTTATCTTGGCGCCGCGCCCGGCGCCGACACCCTGCTCCTGGCCGGCATCTTTTCCCTCATTCTGGGCCTGCAGGCGTTCACCCTGCCGCACACGCCGCCGCGCAAGGACTCGGTCAAACCCTGGGCCTTCGTCGAAGCCCTCAAGATGCTCAAAGACAAGAACGTTCTTGTCTTCACCATCATCTCCTTTGTGGTGGCCACGGAATTGATGTTCTATTACGTGCTGACCGCCCCCTTTCTGGTGTCGGATGTAATCGGTGTCTCCTCCAATTCAATTTCGGCGGTGATGGTCATCGCCCAGGCCGCGGAAATCCTGGTACTGGCCTTCACACTGCCCTGGGCCCTGCCCAAGTACGGCATCCGCAAGGTCCTCACCGTCGGCATCCTGGCGTGGCCTCTGCGCTACATCATTTTCGCCATTGGTACGCCCTCATGGCTGGTGATCGCCTCCCTGGCGTTGCACGGTTTTTGTTTCGTCTTCTTCTTCGCCGCCGCTTTCATCTATTTCGATACGATCGCGCCCAAGGACATCCGCCACTCGGCGCAGAGTTTCATCACCCTGGTGACCTATGGACTCGGCAATTACGTCGGCAGCCTTTTCGCCGGATGGATTAAATCCATATTCACCGTAAACGGTATCACCAATTGGACCAACGTTTTCATCGTGCCCTGCGTACTGACGATCTTGTGCGCCATCGCCTTCATGGCGTTTTTCAAAACCGAGACGACGGCAAAAAAAAACTGACATAAATCATGCACCGCCGGCGCAGAGGAACGCAGCGTCTCATCAAGTCATGATTGCATGCTCAATCATGGACAATGGATTGAGAAGCTACAACAGACGATGATTTTTTTCTCGACTGCAACCAATCGGCCGAGGCGCATTGGCCGGTTTCTATATCGATCTGAAAACTGGTATCACAAGAGTTGACCACGATGAGCGAGCGCCCAGACACTGAAGCAGTACCGGGCGCTTTGACAATTTTTTCCATCATCAAGAAATCTACAAACATTGAGGGATGAAACATGGCAAAAAAAGTATTGGGAGTCGGTTTTGTCGGTGGCGGATTTGTGGCGCAATTCCACATCCGCGCCTGGGTGGGTGTGCGCAACGCCGACATCAACGGCATTGTCGCCAAGACCACGGCGGAGGCCGAACAGGCAGCCACTCTGGTCAAACAACTCAACCTCGGCGAAGGCAAAGTATTCAAATCAGTCACCGAGATGGTGGCGGATCCCGGCATCGATGCCATCTGGATCTGCGCGCCCAATTTCACCCGCGTCGAGATCATGGAAGAGATCGCTGACGCCGTGATCAGCGGCAAAGGCAAGCTGATCGGGGTGGCTTGCGAGAAACCGCTGGGACGCAATGTCCGCGAAGCCAAAGCCCTGGTGGATTTGGTCAAAAAGGCCAATCTCCTCGATGGCTATCTCGAAAACCAGGTTTTTTCGCCCACCGTCATTCGCGGCCGCGACATCGTCTGGCTGCGCGGCGCTGCGGCCACAGGCCGGCCCTATCTGGCCCGCGCCTCCGAGGAACACTCCGGTCCGCACATGCCGTGGTTCTGGGAAGGCGAACTCCAGGGCGGCGGTGTGCTCAATGACATGATGTGCCATTCGGTGGAGACCGCGCGCTATCTGCTGACGCCGCCCAACGCCCCGCGCAACGACATCGTTCCTGTCAAGGTAACCGCCTATACCAACTGCCTCAAATGGCAGCGCCCGGAGTATGCCAAACGCCTCTCCGAATTCAGCAACGGCAAGCTGGATTATACCAATCGTCCTTCCGAGGATTTCGCCCGTTCCCTGATTGAGTACCGCGACAAACAGGGACATCAGATCGTGGTGGAAACCACCACCTCCTGGTGCTACGTGGGCGCGGGATTACGGCTCTCCATGGAGCTGCTGGGACCTGAGTATTCGATGCAGATCAATACCTTGGATACCGGACTGAAAGTCTTTTTCAGCCGCGAAGTAGCTGGTAAATCCGGTGAAGATCTGGTGGAGAAACAGAACGCAGAAATGGGACTGATGCCGGTGGTCTCCAATGAAGGCAACGAGTATGGTTATGACGTTGAGGATCGCCACATGGTGGAGTCGTTCATCGCCGGCAAACGGCCCTCGGAAACCTTTGAAGATGGTTTGAACGTCACCGAGCTGCTGATGACGGCCTACATGAGCGCTGAACAGGAAAAGACGCTGTCCTTCCCGCCACCGGGATTGGAAGATTACATACCGGCCGTGGCCCGCGGTCAATGGAATCCGGGCAAGAAAAAATAATCTGGAGGATATTTTTGTCATGAAACATGTGAAGTGGATTTTTCTAGCTTTTTTCATTCTCATCGCTGGCTTGCCGGTTTTTTCCCAATCTGGAGCTGATATGTACAAAGATGTTCGCATCAAAAAGATGAAATTCGCCATGCAGATGTGGACCTTCCGCAAATTCACGTTTGCCGAGGCTCTGGAGAAAACCAAGGCGCTGGGCATCCAGTACGTCGAGGCATATAAAGACCAGCGTCTCAGCCCGGACATGCCCAAGGAAGCGGTGTTTTCGCATACCATGAACGAAGAGCAGATCGCCTGGACGAAAAAAGAACTGGCCAAGAACGGTCTCAGACTGGTGGCCTACGGCGTCGTCAGTTTTGACAGCACGGAAAAATCGATGCGCGCTGTGTTCGATTTCGCCCGCAAGATGGGCATCGA
>CAUJEL010000018.1 GCA_963169875.1 Candidatus Zhuqueibacterota bacterium | reverse complement strand
TCCACGCCGTGGCCCAGGTGTAAACTGACCTGCTGCAGATACGGTATTTTGAAGCTTTTGGATCCAACCATATACAGGGCGCAAAACCGCTGCGCCCAGTCTTGCGCGGCCACGCCAAACGGATCCTGCGTGCCGATGACGATTTGCGGCCATCGACGGTCTTCTTTTTTCACGCGAAAGCGGAAGGCCGCGGTGCGGTCGCCAATGCCATACACTTCGCCGTAGGGCTGCACTACCCCGAACACCACTTCGATGAAGGGGAGAAAGGTGATGGAGGCATGGATGATGCGGTTATCGCGGAATTTTTGATCGACTGTATAATAAGGATGGGGGAGATAAGAGATGCCGACGCCGAGTGCGGCGTCGGGTTGCAAATAAGCATTCGGCGTAATAATGGCGCCATTGATGCCAAGCAGAGTCGATTGCCCTTTGGCGGTGGGGGCTATGGTCAGCAGATAGGCCATCGTCAGGAAACCAACCATAATCCAGATTGGTACTTTATTTCTGCAGTGCATCATTACCAGGGACCATCTCATCACTTGTCATCCTTGATCGTGTTCCGGAGAAATCCACATAAAAAAAGGAGTTGCGCGCCGCGGCGGCAACTCCTTTTTTTACTGCAATCCATTAATATCCAACGACAACGCCCTGATTGTGGGTGTAGCAGAGGTTGCCCCACAGATAGATGCGCATCTGATATTGCCTGTTTCCGGAGAGATAAATGGCGCGAATCTGGTTCCAGTCGCCCATTCTGCCGCCCGAGAAATAGGATTCGGCAAATCCCTGGTCATCTGTAAAGCTATACAAAGGATCGACTTGTCCCGTGCCCTTGTCGAGTTTCCAGACGACTCGGGCGTCTGTGATGGGCAGACCGTTGGCATCGATCAGTTGCACCCGCACCATCTGGTTGCCTACACCACAATTCCAGTATTCGCCATAATGCCCATAGATCATCTTGATGCCGCCCGAACAGGCACCGTCGCCGACCTGGAAGCCCGGACGGGCGCCGCCATCGAGTATATCCACACCCGGATCATAGACTCTGTTCAAATTTACGTCCACAATCACGTCGTATTGACAAGGCCAGAGGCGTACCGGAGCGGCCTCGTTCTTTTTGGCAACTCCGCGCAGCTCCACAAGCTGGATGGCTCCGGACGTAGGATCCATCAGGCAATAAATCGGAGAAGAGAGACTGCCGACGGTGAGAATATTGAGCAACGGATCACCGCTGTTCCAGACATTCTTGTGCAGCATGACGTAGATGGCCACTTCTTCCTGCAAGGCTGCTGAGAGGCGGCCGGGAATGACCTTGCCATAGATGGCATCTGTGTCCGCAAACTGGTCGCTGAATACGCCGGAGGCCGTGCAGGCGATATCCTGGATGATGTCCGTGTAGGCAGGCGGTTCGGTGACGCTCAGGCTCGTCAGCAGAGGATTAAATATGACATCGCCATCATTGTATTGGCCAAAGGGTTCGCTGTCAGCGATCAGATCGTAGATACCCAGCGTGTTTGCTGGTGCCCATACCTGCGTGGGGGCAATCGTGCCGGCTGCGTCGGTGGTGACCATTTCAGCGGCGCCGGTAACATCGTTCAAGGGATCGCCAACCGTGTATCCGGTGACTTTATTGCACACGTACAGATGAATGGTCGCATTGGCTGCGAATCCGCTGCCGGCGGCATAGAGCGATCCGCCTGTCAACACCGAGCCACCCTGAAATTTACCATCCGCCGTCGACGGCCAGATCATGGCAAACGGGGCGGGTGCGGGCGCCACGGTGAACGGGATTTTCAGGTTATTATACAGACCGCGGGTGTTCATCTGCAGGATATGGATGTAATAATTACCGGACATATCTTCGAGATCACCCTGGGCATTGACGCCGATGTTATACCACACAGGCAAATTCACAATGTTGCCATTTTCATCGGACAAAACCAAAAGTGTGCGAAGGACTTGGTCTGATGCGACCTGGATGATTTCAATGCGTGTCTGGCACTGCGGCACCAGTTTCTCCATGGAGAGGATGATGGTTTCACGCGGGTAGAAAAGTTCGCGCTCGATATTGGCCGCGGTGCTCAACGAACTCATTTCGTCGATTCGATAGTTCGTTGCCGAAAGGGGATCGTCGGTCTGTTGCAGGCTGCAATTCCACAACAACGTTGTTGTGGCCAGAAGCAGCAGGAGCCCCAGGACAGAATGACTTCTTTTTAACATGGTACCCTCCTGTGAAATGTGTAAAAAGATATTATCCCAGTTAATATTTTTTACTCGATTTATTGCATCTCCAGGTATTGCCTGGCTGTTTTCCAGAGCGCAATATTGTTTTTTATGTATGTCGGCACAAAAAAGTGTAGCCAATCCAACGCTTCCATCGCAGAGGTGACCATCACACCGGTCTGAACCGTCTGCCCCTGGGTATGTGCCAGGGAAGTGGATTCATATTTCCAGGTATGGTACTCAGGCAAGCGCATCCGCAATTTTTGTGGATTGCCTGATTTCTGCGGCGATAATGGTATTTTTAAAACCAGACCGCCAAACTTGTCGATGTTTGTTTTGGCCGCCAGCAATCCGATTTCGAGATCGGCGAACTTGCGGCTGATCTGGATGCTCGGCCCGTTTTCAGAGAACAGATATTTTGTATATGCCAGCTGTATCATGAGATCATAGCGCGGTGCAAAATATTTGCCGTAAATTTGTCCGGTGCCGGTGCGCCAGGGAGAATAATTGATGACGCCTTCCTGATGCAGAAAAAAACCGCTGTATTGGCCCATGCAGCCCAGCAAAAAACGGCGTCCGTAGAGAGAGTGCGCCCATTCCCCGGCAATTCCCCAGCGATCCGGTTCGAAGACGCCAATCTGGGCAAAAAACAAATCGTCCGAGGAAAGGCGAAAAGCCTGGAAAAGTGACAGACGCAGCAAACGCGGGTCGAGCGTATAAATGCCCAGTTCATCGTACATCGGAAATAACACACGTGCTGTCAGTGTTGCTCCGCGCCAGACATCCACATTAAGTTCGGGCGTCAATCCCAACGTCGCTTTCACAACGTCATCATAGTTGCCGAACTGCATCGTGACGCTGGGATGGATGAGCAGGTCTGCCAGGGGAAATTGGCGCTTCCTCTTCAGAGTGCTGGCCGCCAATGCTGACAAGTCACCCTTGTCGTCAAAATCCAGACTTTTAACAAAAACGTTTTGCTCGGTCTGGCCAGTTATGAAAGAACGGTATATTGATATATCAATAGCGACTGAACCCATTGCAACGCCATTGCGATGAGGGATCAGAACCACGCGGCAGGAGTCGCTGACGAAATCATTTATGGCGCCTAATACGACACCCGCTGCCAATACCTCATTCCTGAAGGTCCTGTTTTCATAGGAAACGGTTAACTTGGTGTCACCACTATGGCTGGTATAAACCGCTGTGAAGCCCTGTTTTTCCAGCAGGCACTCAAGGGCACCCGAATCCGAAATAAGATGACCGGCATGGAGTGGTTGCAGAATTCCATGGAGTAATAACAGAGAAACGGCGATACCCTTCAAAGCAAACCTTCATCAACGGTTAAGTATGCCCAACCACCCAGATGCCTAGCAAGGGTCCAATGTCATACCGAAAGCGGAAGGAAAATAGCTGGATGCCCCGGAAGCCTTTAGTTAAAGATAAAGCCTTTTTTATTCATTTTCAATAGATATTTTTCAAATTTGCGTAAAATGTGACGAGACACGCAATACCTGTACCAGGAGGCAGCAAAGCCTTTGCGGCTGCCTGGCAAATGCGCTGCTGCAAAAAATATTGGTTCTTGTAACATTTTTTAGTAATTTTTCATCTGGAAATATCCAGAGAAAGGAAAAGCCATGAAATTGAAGAGAAAAATAATCTGCGCATGGGTGCTCTGTTCTGCCTTCACCGTGAGTGTCGCCGGTGAAAAACCGCTGACATTCCAGCAGTCTTTTTTGCGCGGTGAACCGCGGCTGATGACGCAACTTCCGCGTATCGAAAAATGGCTGGATGATCAAACTTATCTTGCTTATCCCGGGGGCGAAGGACGCGGCAATGCCGTCCTATACAAAGTTGATGTTCGCAGTGGTGCGGAAACGCCTTTTATGGACTGGAAGGCGCTTTCTGCCTCATTGCCAAAGGGCCTGTCGCTGGAGCGTCCCCTGGCGCGCAGTGCGGATTTAAACAGGGCCCTGCTGGAAAAAGATGATGATCTCTATTATTACGACATCTCTCTGCAACAGCTCAAGCAGCTGACCCGTACGCCGGCAAAAGAGAACACGCCGCGTTTATCACCGGATCAGCAGTGGGTGGCTTATACCCGGGATAACAATCTATTTGTCACCGGAGTTACTTCCGGTGTGGAGAAACAACTCACTTTGGATGGTTCTGCGACCATTCTCAATGGCTGGGCTTCGTGGGTCTATTACGAAGAAATTCTTGGCCGCCGCTCGCAGTACTGCGCCTTCTGGTGGTCGCCCAACAGTGAGATGATCGCTTTCCTGCGTTTCGATGATGCGACCGTGCCGGTATTCACCCTGGTCAAGGCCGATGGCATCCACGGCGAGTTGGAAGTACAGCGCTATCCCAAGGCGGGCGATGCCAATCCGAAAGTGCGATTGGGGATCGCGCATGTCCGTACCGGGCGAATCGTCTGGGTCGACACCGATGCGGAAGCGGATCACTACCTTGCCTGGCCGTTCTGGACGCCGGACAGCAGGCAGCTCTTGTTTCAATGGATGAACCGGGGCCAGGATCATTTGGTCCTTTACAGCGCCGTGCCGGAAACGGGCGTCAAAAAACTGATCTATGAAGAACGCCAGCCGAGCTGGGTGGAGTTTTTTGAGGATATCACTTTTGTTGACGGCGGAAAGAGTTTTTTGCTGCGCAGCAATGTCGATGGCTGGTCGCATCTCTATCATTACCGTGTTGACGGAACATTGATCCGGCGGATCACCCGGGGGAACTGGGATGTCCGCGGCATAGAGCATGTGGATGAAAAAAAACAGGTGATCTATTTCTCGGCGGCGGATATGAATCCGGTGGAGAAGCATCTTTACAGAATAGATTTCAGCGGTAAAAATATGCGGCGGTTGACCGCCGAGACCGGGGCGCACACTTGTTCGGTCTCTCCGCACGGCCGTTTTTTTATCGACACATACAACAGCGCTGCGCAGCCGGGCAGAATGGTGCTCAAAGAGCAAAAGGGAGCGGTGTTGCGCACCATTGCCGATCAGAAATTGCCTGCGATGGACGAATACAACCTGGGTGTGACCGAGATGTTCACCATTCCCTCCGGGGATGGCTACGATCTGCCGGCCAAATGGACCTTGCCGCCGGATCTGGATTTCGATAAAAAGTATCCGGTCCTGTTTCAAATCTA
Source organism: Candidatus Zhuqueibacterota bacterium (assembly GCA_963169875.1). GTDB lineage: Bacteria > Zhuqueibacterota > Zhuqueibacteria > Residuimicrobiales > Residuimicrobiaceae > UBA2214. The sequence continues at coordinate 45,531 of CAUJEL010000018.1, read as the reverse complement.
TGGCGGTCCGGGCGCGCCGTCAGTGAGTCATACCTATCCACGTCTGAGCGCGCACTTTATGGCGCAGCAGGGCATCATCGTCTTCAGTGTGGATCATCGCGGCGCGGGGCACTTTGGCAAAAAAGCAGCCGGTCTCATGCATCGCCAGCTGGGCAAATATGAGATGCAGGATTACATCGCCGCGGTGAAATGGCTGCGCAGCATCCCCTTTGTCGATTCGACGCGCATCGGCATCACAGGCGGCAGCTATGGCGGCTATGCCACGCTGATGGCGATGACAGCCGCAGCTGATTATTTCACCCACGGGCTGGCTGAATTCTCGGTCACGGATTGGCGTCTTTATGATAGTGTCTACACGGAGCGTTTCATGGATACGCCTGCGGAGAATCCCGACGGGTATACGGCTGCTTCGGTTTTGACGCATGCGGACAAACTCAAGGGGCCGCTCTATATCAGTCATGGCACGATGGATGACAACGTGCATATGCAGAACACGCTGCAGCTCGTGGACAAATGGCAGGATTTGGACAAGGAGTTTACACTGATGCTCTATCCCAACGGCCGTCATGGCATCCGGCCGCCCAAGGACAAGCATGTGGCGCGGGACGGATGGGAGTTTTGGCGTGAAGTATTTAATCTGAATGGTAACTGAAATTCCGGATTTTTTTATTGCGTATTTTCTCAATAATTTATATATTATTGTCCATTGTAAAAAGTTATTTGGAGAAGGTGTAGCTCAGCCGGTAGAGCAGCGGCCTTTTAAGCCGTGGGTCGTGGGTTCGATTCCCGCCACCTTCACTCAAAAAAAAGCCTCCGTAATCCATGGATTACAGAGGCTTTTTTTGTTATTGAGGCAAGGACATACGGCGCCTGTTTCTGGTGCAGCTAATATCAGCTCGGCGGAAGACGTGTCATTTCTCTGGCTTTCAATTCCTGCAAGGATATAAGCTGAGCCCCGGGAAGAATACTGCCCTTCAATGGCCATTAACGCGGCCAGCCAAAACGATCTGGCAGGATTACAAGCCATTACCAGCCACGCTAACTTGTCCAGCCTGGGGATTTACACACACAACCATCAAGCGCACCCAAGAGTACCATGAAAAAATGGTGATTAATAAAAACAGTTAATACTTGCATAGTTTACTATATTTTTGTATAATTAACGAAACACGACTAAAGTTAACTAAAAATATTGATAGTAAACCCCAATAATTGAGCACAATCTATGAAACTGGACGAATTTAAAGCCGGACTATGGCGCAAAGGTTATGAATACAAATATTTTTTGCCTGAACCAATCAATCATGAGTTTGTTATTAATGACAGCAAAACTCAGGAATTATTGGAGAGTGCCGCAATCAAACTAGGGGAGTTGAACTCCTTTGCCAGGTTTGTGCCTGATATTGATTTGTTCATCCGTTCCTATGTGATGAAAGAGGCGGTCACATCGAGCCGGATCGAGGGAACTCGCACTAATATTGAGGAGGCCTTTTCGGACGAACTGGATATCAACCCGGAGCATCGAGACGATTGGACAGAGGTGAATCGTTATGTGGCTGCTATGAATTATGCATTGAAAAGGCTGTCAAAACTTCCTTTATCAAGCCGCCTGATCAGAGACACCCACAAAATTCTACTGTCACACGTGCGGGGTAAGGCCAAACCCCCGGGCAATTTCAGAACAAGCCAGAATTGGATCGGTGGGACTGATTTAACGACAGCGACTTTTATCCCTCCGGCCCAGGAACATATGCTGGATTTGATGTCTGATTTGGAAAAATTCTTGCACAATACGGAGATCAACGTGCCGCATTTGGTCAGAATTGCGGTCGCTCACTATCAATTTGAAACGATCCATCCTTTTCTGGATGGCAACGGCCGCATGGGACGGCTCTTGATCACCCTGTATCTTGTCAGCCATAAAGTTTTGGAGCGGCCGCTTCTATATACCTCTGATTTTTTTGAGCGTAATAAAGCGCTCTATTATGATAAATTGAATTTTGTACGAGAAAAAAACGATCTGCTGTCGTGGGTGCAATTTTTTCTGGTCGCGGTTGAAAGGACGGCCGAAAGCGCCGTTACGACTTTACAGGAAATTATGCTTCTGAAGGAAAAAATCGTTAACAACCAATTACCATCCTTGGGGAAAAGAGTTAAAAATGCCAATCTTCTTTTGAACCTGCTTTTTTCCCGGCCGGTCATCACGGTGCAAACAATCGAAAAGGAACTCGACTTGTCTAAACCAACCGCCAACAATCTGGTCAAGGATTTCTTGCATTTAAAAATATTAACCGAAATCACTGGACAAAAGCGCAACAGACAATTTTCCTTTATTCAATATCTGAATCTCTTAACTAAGGAATAGATTGTAGGATGGTTAACCAGGAGGGGTATCTTGCCCCACTCTTAGGCCGGAGATTTTCGGGCAGAGCCCCGAAGTAGCAGAGTACGCTCTGGCGCATCCTGAGAATCGACTGCCGCAGGGATTCGCGGGCGATCGACACAGTCCCCGGTATCCATTAATTCATTTTACAGGAATGCTTCCTAATTTTAAAAAAAGTGTACCTTTGCTGCAAAAGCTTCGTATAAAAGTCATCCATGCACGCCCTTCATAAAAATCACAAAGCAAGACAAAGGATTTATTCCTTGCATGGTTATTTAATGGCGTAACGCGTCCACTTTTATCAATCCCAAGAAGAAATTTTCTCAAAATGAATTCGATGCTCACACGCAAATTCTTTTTGAGGTGATTTAACAACCCGATCAAACAACAAAACGCCTGGAGCTGACTATGAAAAAAATGACCCGTCTCACGCTTCTAATCTGTCTCATCCTGACAATTCCTTCCTTGGCCCAAAACAAGGCCAAACAAATCGATGAATTGCTCTCCAAGTACAATGAGTATCGCCTTTTTTTCGGCAGCGCTCTGGTGGCGGATGATAATAAGGTGATTTTTAAAAGGGGCTACGGCCTGGCCAATGTGGAATGGAACATCCCCAATGCGCCCGATACCAGATTCCGCCTCGGTTCCATCACCAAACAATTCACCTCCATGCTGATCATGCAGCTCGTCGCCGAAGGCAAAATCAAACTGGATGGCAAACTCAGCGATTATCTGCCGTACTACCGCAAGGACACCGGCGATCAGATCACCATCGAGATGCTGCTCACCCACACCTCCGGCATTCCGAGTTATACCAGCCGTCCTGATTTTTTTGAGAAGGTGAGCAAAACGTTCTACCAGCCGGATGCTTTCGTCAAGGAATACTGCAGCGGCGATCTGGAATTCGCGCCGCGGGAAAAATTCCTTTACAACAACAGCGGCTATTTCATCCTTGGCGCCATCATTGAAAAAGTGACCGGACATAGTTATGAAGCGGTGCTGACATCGCGCATTCTCCAACCGCTGGGTATGAAACATAGCGGCTACGATTGGCACCAGTCCATCATTGAGAAAAGAGCCTCCGGCTATGATAAAACCACCACTGGATTTAAAAATGCGCCCTGGCTCGACATGTCCTTGCCCTATGCCGCCGGCTCCCTCTACGCCACGGTCGAGGATCTCTTCATCTGGGACCAGGCGCTGCGGACGGAGAAGCTGCTTCCCAAAACCTATATGGATGAAATTTTCAAGGGACGCGTGGATGCTTTCGGAGGCCAATATGCATATGGCTGGGCGGTCGACAAAAAGAAAATCGGTGAAAAAGAATATGATGTGATCAGTCATGGCGGCGGCATTAATGGATTCAACACGATCAATTACCGCATTCCGGAGAAAGGCCAGATTGTCATTTTGTTCAGCAATGCCGGCGACGCGCCTCTGGGCGAGATGACGGACAAGATCATCGCCATTATGAATGGCGCAAAGGCACAGCCGCCGCTCAAATCACTGACGCAACAGATGGCGCAGATCATCGCCAAAGAAGGCAGCGAAGCGGCCAGCAAAAAATTTCCTGAATTAAAAAAGGACACGCTGCGATTCACCTTGTCGGAAGGTGAAATGAATCAGCTGGGTTATGAATATCTGGGCGAAAATAAAATAGCGGATGCCATCGCGGTTTTCAAAATGAATGTGGAAGCTTTTCCGAAATCGTTCAATGTCTATGACAGTTATGCCGAGGCGCTGCTCAAGTCCGGCGACAAGGAGGGGGCCATTGTTCATTATCAAAAATCACTCGAGTTGAATCCAAGAAGCCAGAGCGGCATCAAGGCGCTCAAGGATCTTGGCGTGATTGTTGAAGAAAAAAAAGACGCTGAGGTTTCAGCAGAAATATTACAGCAGTACGCCGGCAAATATCAGCTGGCGCCCGGCTTTATCCTCACCATCACAGCCCGGGACAAGCAAATATTTGCCCAGGCCACCGGGCAGCCGCAGTTTGAGATCTACCCCGAAAGTGAGTCCGTTTTTTACTTGAAGGTTGTCGAGGCAAAAATTGAATTCGTCAAGGAAGCGGGCACCGTGGCCAGGCTCATCCTTTTCCAGAACGGCAGAGAGATGCCCGCGCCGAAAATTGAGTAGCCCTTTTCCTGAAGTATCACCTCCGCAAAAGAGCAGGAATCCTGCAATGACCGGCCGGGGAATCTGTTCCCTGGCCGGCACCAAGCGTTTCTGGCCCCCGTCCGAAATCTTAAATCTCACAGCACCTTGACCACCACGATGGTCATATCATCAAATCGATGGGCATTGCCGCAAAACGCCTGCACATCGGCGAGAATGGCATCCCGTATCTCTCTCGCATTCATTGCAGCCATGTCCAATACGCGCAATACCCCATGCAATCTTTCTTCGCCATAAAATTGCTGGCTGTGATTCATGGTGTCCAACAGGCCATCGGTCTGCAAAATGAGGACATCCCCGGCTTGCAGCTGCAAGCGTTTTTCTTCATACTTGTTGTCGCTCAGCAATCCGAGGGGATGTAATGCCCCCGTTGATTTCAAAACCTGTAACTGCTCCCCGGATTTCAGTATCGGTTCCAGAAGTCCGGCATTGGTGAAGGTCACTTCATGGTTGTGTGGATCGAGCGCCACCAGACACAGGGCTGTAAAACTGCGCCGGTCTGTTTTCGGAAAGAGGAGGGCATTGCTGCGCGTCACGATTTCGCTCACGGAGCGGCCGCCGCGGGTCTCGGCATAGATGATGCCGCTGGCCATCACGGCGGTCATGGCCGCGCGCATGGCCTTGCCGGAAACATCGCCGATGATGATGGCAAATTTTGATTGACTGCGCCCCATCCATGTGTAATCGAGGAAATCGCCACCCACTTCGTTGGCCGGAATACACCTCCCCGAAATATCATAGCCTGGCAGGATTGGATCTTGCTGCGGCATGATGGCCATTTGCATATCATGGGCGGTGCGCAATTCCGCCTGGAGACGAATGATGCGCAGACGCCTCTGATAGGCCATAAAAGCAGCCGCACCGAGGAGCAGAACCATCAAGGAGCGGAACCACCAGGTCTTCCAATAGGGCGGCGTGATGGTGATGGCCACGGATATGCCTTCTTCATTCCAGACGCCGTCGTTGTTGGAACCCTTGACGCGAAAGATGTATTGTCCTGGCGCCAGCGTCGTGTATTGGGCATAGCGTTTTTGCGCAGAGGTGGTGATCCAATCAGCGTCGAGGCCCTCCATCTTGTAGGCATAGCGGTTTTTATCCGGCGCCGTATAATCAAGAGCGGCAAATTCAAAGGTGAAATAATAGTCGCGGTGACTCAGGGTTATCTCCTCGACCTCGGAAAGGGGGCGGTCGAACCGCACTTCACGATTCAGTTTGCGAAATGAAGTGATCACAACCGGCGGAATGTGGGGGTTGTCTGTGATCTGTTCGGGGAAAAATGCGTTGAATCCCTCGATGCCACCGAAAAACATCTCGCCGCCGGGGCTTTTATGAAAAGAACCTCCATTGAATTCGTTGCTTTGCAATCCGTCCCTGATGGAATAGTTTTTACACAATCTGGTCTGCGGATCGAAACAGCTGAGGCCGTTATTGCTGCTGAACCACAGGCGTCCCTGACTGTCCTCGAGAATGCCATAGATGGCATTATTGGGCAAACCGTCGCGGGTGGTATAGGCCTCAAACTTGCCGCTGATGCGATCCCAGCGATTCAAACCGGCGCCCCAGGTGCCTGTCCATATATCACCACGGCGGTCTTCATGGAGGCAAAAAACATAATCGCTGCTGATGGCGCCGCTGGCTGCGCGATCGAAGCGGTGATGAATAAAAATATTTCGCTCTGGATCATATTGCTCCAGGCCGCCGCCCTGCGTGGCTATCCAAAAAAGTCCGAGGTGATCTTTGAGGATGGCGCGGATGTAATCGCTGCTGATGCCTGCGGAATTTCCCGGATCGTGACGGATGTGTTTAAAACCGGGAGTCCCTGATGTGCGCGTGTCGAACTGATCCAGGCCGCCGCCATAGGTGCCGATCCAGAGAAGACCGTCGTCGTTGAGGTAGAGGGCGCGGATCTCGTTGTGGCTCAGACTCGATGGATTCGCAGGATCATGGAGATAGCGAATGAATTTGCCGTTTTGCGGATTGAAACGGCAGATGCCGCCGCCATGGGTGCCGATCCAGAGATCTCCAGACGGATCGGGCAGTACCAGGCGAACGATATCATGACTCAGACTGTTGGGATCACCCGGATCGGCGCGAAAACGGGTGAAGCGATTGTTTAGGCGGTCAAAGCGGTTGAGGCCGCCGCCATGGGTGCCGATCCACAGGATGCCTTGCGGATCTTCATAAATGGACCATATAATGGGCGCGGACAGGCTGTTGGTGTTTTGCGGATCAGGCCGGAAAAGCGTGAAGCGTTTTTTCTCGGCATCCACTTTGTTGACGCCGCCGCCGTAGGTGCCCACCCACATCAAACCGGAGCGATCCTGGAACAGGGAACGTATTTCATCATGACTCAGGCTGTTGGCGTTTTGATCATTATGGCGGTAGGGGATGAATTTTTCCGTGACCGGATCGAAACGGTTGAGCCCGCCGCCATCGGTGCCCACCCACAGAGAGCCGGCGCTATCCTCCAAAAGGGCATAGATGTGGTCATTGCTGAGGCTGCCCGGATCACGCGGATCGTGATGATAGTTTTTAAACGCGCCTGGAAACCCGGGTATGTAACCGCTAAGGCCGTGCACGGTGCCGATCCATACAACGCCCTTGCGGTCGACGTGAATGGTGCGCACCGTATCGTGACTGAGGGTGTTGAGAGATTCCGGATCATGGCGGTAATGGATAAAATGCGGCCGGTCTTTTCCGGCCTCATCGGTTGATAGATAATTCAGACCTGCGTCCGTGCCGATCCACAAGGCGCCGCTGCTGTCGCGCGCGATGGCGCGCACTTGATTGTCACTCAGCGAGTGCGGATCTTTGGGGTCATGGTAGTACCGGATGAAAACAACGGGATCCCCATCGCGGAACGGCATCATCTGATTGAGTCCGTAGCTGGTGCCGATCCAGAGTGATTCCTTGTTGTCCTGGGTGATGCAGTTGATGATATCATTGCTGAGCGAGAGGGGATTGGCTGGATCATAACGGTAGTGGACAAAACGGTCTTTTTTAAGCACATAGCGGTTCAGTCCGCCATTGAAGGTGCCGATCCAGATGATGCCGGCGCGATCTTCATAGATATCGGTGACCTGGTTGTAGCTGAGGCTGGCGGGATCTTGCGGATCGGAGCGCAGCACGGTGAAACCGTAGCCGTCGTAGAGATTGAGACCGTCTTCGGAGGCGAACCACAGGAATCCGCGGCGGTCCTGGATGATGCGGGTTACGATGCTCTGCGACAATCCCTGGGCGACTGAGATTTGTTCGAAATTCAACTGCGGCACATCGGTGGCCTGTGCTGTTTCAAAGATGAGCAGCAGGGTCAGTGTGCAGAGGCTGATGTATTTATTCAGGTGAGCATGCATGTCGTCACGCAAATACCGCTTACAATAGATTACGATGTTCTAATCCGGGCTTATTCTTGATTACGTCAAATAAAACCAGGTTGTTTCGGTCTTTTATTACGACAAGGCCATTCTCACAAAACAGGTTATTTGTTCTGCTGGCTTTGTGGACTCTCACCGGCAGTACATGGCAAAAAAGAGATAGAGAACATCAGCCATGAACGTGATCGCCGATGCGGCGCATGCGCGCCAGTTCCGCTTCGTCCATGGGGCCCTGATCGAGAAGGGCGAGGTTTTCGCGCATCTCCTGCAGCGAGCGCGCGCCCATCATGCAGATATCGATATGCGGGTTGGAGAGCACGAAGCGATAGCAATCGCCGGCGGTCGCGGGTGCTTCGCCCGGCGGCATTTTTTTAGGATCGAGCAGCTTGCGCCAGCGCGTGGCGGTGAAACTGACGATGCCCGGTTTGTTGGGGACGTTGAGGTAAGGAAAGATCTCATTTTCCGCGCCGCGATGGGCGGCATTGTAGCGCAGGTGCAGGACATCGAACAACCCTTCTTCGATCATGGGTTTGAACACGGCGCGGTTGTGACTGGTCAATCCGATGCAGCGCACCAATCCTTCTTTTTTCAGGCGCAAGGCGCCGTCGATGACTCTTTGGCTGGGCCGCCGCGGGAAATAGCCCAATAGAAGGACGTCGGCATAATCGGTGCCCAGTTCGCGCAGTCCTTTGCGAAAGCCGCGTTCGGTCAGAAAGGCGTGATGCGCGTAGCTGTACATGGAGAGGACCAGCTGATCCCGTTTTCCCGCTGTGATGATGTTGCGCAGCGCGGTTTTCATCTCCGGGGAGCGGCCTTTGATAAAGGTGCCCCAGGTGAGATAATTGCAGCCCTGTTCAAAGGCTTCTTCCAGTGCCTGGCTGGGTGCGCCAAAACTGGAGGAGATGCCCAGACGGCCCACTTTCAGGCCGGTGCGGCCCAATACGACTGGTTCGCGAAAGGTGGTCATGGTCCTATTCCTGCTTTGAGGTTCGATTTTTTTAAAATCCTGAATTGAGCGATCGGTGCACAAAAGGCAACCTTGCGAAGGTTGGGAACTTTCGCAAGGTGAAGGCAATCGTTCAGTTTAAATAAATATACTTAAAAATGGCCTGCAAACCAAAGAGTAAATCGCTCCGCAGGGTTTGGCTTCGGGTGCCATAAAAAATGCTTTGTACAAAGCAAAAAAATTAGTAATATTAAAGAGATAGGGGGCAGGAGGATCAGGCTATGAAAACTATCAGGCATGCGGCGTGGGCCGGGCATTTTTATCCTGAGCAGCCCGATGCTTTACGCGACATGATCAAAACATTTCTGGAGCAAGCGCCTGCGCCCCAACCGGGGCAGCACCTTTTCGGGTTGATCGTACCCCATGCGGGATACGTCTTTTCGGGCGCCACCGCGGCGATTGGCTATGCGCAAATCGGCACACAACCCATCGACACCGTCGTGGTCATCGCGCCGTCTCATAGCTCGTTTTTGAGCGGAGTCTCGGTTTATGAAGGCGATGCCTATCAAACGCCACTGGGGGCGATAGCGATTGACCGGGAAGGTTCGCGGAGGCTGGTAGAAACTTCATCCCTGCTGCGCCTCTCCAGCGATGGCCACCGTGTCGGGGGAGAGGATGCGGAGCACTCCCTGGAAGTGCAGTTGCCCTTTTTGCAGATGGTATTGCACCAGCCTTTCAAAATGATCGCCGCCGTGTTTCATGATTACAGCTGGCCAATATGCCGTGCGCTGGGGGATGGCCTGGCAGCGATTGCTGATGAGCGGACGCTGATCATCGCCAGCACGGACCTCTATCACGGCTATTCCTATGAAGAGTGTCTCGAGGCGGACAAGCAAACACTGGGCGGTATAATGGCCGGTGATGCGGAAAGTTTTTGTCGCGGGTATGCGGCGCGCAAATACGAGGCGTGCGGCGCCGGTCCTGTGGCCGCGCTGCTGCAGGCGGCTGCGCTAAAAAAAGCGGCAAAAATTGAACTGCTGCACCACACCACGTCCGCGGATGTCACCGGGAAGAAAGGCGGGTATGTGGTGGGATATGGGAGTCTGGCCATAAGAAGCGGGATATAGGGAAATAGGGAGATGAGGATTTTACCACCCGATTATCATATCCATACTGCCTTGTGCCGTCATGGCGAAGGGGAAGTGGCGGAGTATGTCGAGAGCGCACTGGCCATGGGGTTGCAGGAAATCGGTTTTTCCGAACATATTCCTATGCCGCAGATTTATGATCCAACCGGACGCATGCACATCAGCGAATTCCCTTACTATGTGAAGCAGATCGAATCCGCGCGGGTAAAATATCCACAGATTTGCATCCGTCTGGGACTGGAAGCGGATTATTTTCCGGAGCATCACGATTATATCGCCGAGTTCATCGCCGGGTACGCTTTTGATTATGTCATTGGATCCGTTCATTTCCTGGGTGACTGGAATTTCGATCACCCCGATTATATCAGCCGCTATGAAGAATACGGAGTGGATGCGGTGTATCGCGATTATTACGCCCTGATTCGCCAGGCGGCTGCGAGCAGCCTGTTCGATAGCATCGGGCATTTCGATCTGCCGAAAAAATTTGGTCATCGGCCGCATGGCGATCTGAACGATGAAATTCAATCCACCCTGCAGGCGATTCATGATCACGGATTGGCCCTCGATGTCAACACCGCAGGGTTGCGCAAGCCGGTGGGGGAGCTTTATCCCTCCGAAGAGATTTTGAAGCGGGCGGCGGAGATGGGCATTCCAGTCATGCTGGGCAGCGACGCCCATCATCCGCGCGAAGTGGGTTGGGCGTTTGCGGCGACCTGCAGCAGGTTGCGGGAATTGGGATTTACCGGCACCGTACAAATGGCGCAACGGCGAAAAAAAACAGTGCCGCTGCACGATGCTGCCGTAGCCCGCTAATTTTGCTGTAACAAAGGCACGCTCTCCAGAGCGCGATGGGCATACCATATACCGTAAAGGAGCGTCAGCTGTTTTTTCTCGGTGTCTCTGTGTCCCTGTGGTAAATCCTTTTCACCACTGAGGCACGGAGACACAGAGGGGCTCCTGCGGCTGTCTTGTCGCGCATCGGCCTCTGCAGGAGACTGCAGATGCGTTTGCAGGCGCGGTTGATATATAAATAAAGGATCAAAAATGGGTTTTTCTCTCAGAACCCGGCATGATTTGGAAAAAATCGAGCGCTCCACGCTGGCGCCGTACGCCGCCTTCAGCGGCGATCATGGTGCATCGCGCCTGCAGCAGGAACCCGAACACCCGTACCGCACGGCGTTCCAGCGCGATCGCGACCGCATTATTCACTCGCGCGCCTTCCGGCGCCTCAAACACAAACGTCAGGTCTTTCTCACCGAATCGGGGGACCATTACCGCACCCGTCTCACCCACACGCTCGAGGTCGCACAGCTTTCCCGCACTATGGCGCGCAGCATGGGGGTGAACGAAGATCTGGTGGAAGCCATTGCCCTGGGGCATGATCTCGGCCATACGCCCTTTGGGCATGTCGGCGAGGTGGTTCTTCACGAAATCATGAGTGGACGCGATACGCTCAGCGGCGTCCTGCCGGGTCATCATGCCGGCGGATACAAGCATAACTATCAGAGTCTGCGCGTTGTGGACGTGCTTGAAAAAAAATATCAGTGGGACGGTCTCAATCTCACCGCGGCCGTGCGCGAAGGCATCCTCAAACATACGCGCCTGCGCCGCGAGGCGCTGCAATTCCCCGATTTTGAATCGCGGGGTTTGCACTATGAACTCGATAACGCCATCACCCTCGAGGGCCAGATCGTGGCGGTCTGCGACGAGATCGCCCAACGCACGCACGATCTCGAGGATGGCATTCGCGCCAATTTCGTCACCCTGGAACAGGTGCGGCAGCTGCCGATCATCCAGGAATTGGATCAGCATGTCGGCATGCAGATTGCCGATGATTTTATCTACCGCAATGCGCTGATCCGCGCGCTGATCAATTTCCTCGTCACCGATGTCATGGAAGCGAGCCTGGCGCGCATCGAACGTTTCATGGAACTGATGCAGCGCAGCGGACATTTCGATGCCCAGATCATATGGTTCAGCGACCGCGTCCATCCATTGCAGGAGGAACTCGATCGCTTCATCATGAATGAAATTATAAAAACCGCCTCGGAAGAGCGCGGCGACGACAGCGCCCGGCGCATCATTCGCTCGCTTGTTAAAATGTATTTTCAATATCCCAAGTTGCTGCCGGATTACCGGCTCAGAGCCGCGGCCGATGAAAAGATGCGTCAGGAAATTTCCGCCAATCCGGGCCAGTCGGCCTCCGCCTTGCACGACATGCAACAGAATCCTCAATTTCTCAGAACCATATGCGATCATATCGCCGGTATGACCGACAACTATGCCGAGGCGCAATACGACCGCCTCAAGCGGGAGCACCATGGCAGTTGATCTGGAAATGCGTGAGGTCTGTTTTCGCTATACCGGCATTGGCGCCTCGGATCGCCTCGTCCTCGATGGGATCAATGTTCGACTGTATGAAAAATCCTGCACAGCCATCATCGGCCCCAGCGGTTCGGGCAAGACGACGCTGATTCAGCACTTCACCGGTTTACTCAAACCGGTCAGCGGCCAGGTGCTGACCGATGGCGAAGATATCTGGAAGAGAGGATACGATCTCAATCGGCTGCGCCAGCGCATCGGCCTGGTATTTCAGTTTCCGGAGGCGCAGCTCTTCGAGGAGACCGTGGCGGAGGATGTGGCTTACGGTCCCAGGAACCTGGGATGGCCGCCGGATCGCATTGCCGCCGCCAGAGAGCGCGCCTTGCGGCTGGTCGGACTGGATCCATCACATTTCATGCCGCGTTCGCCGTTTCAACTCAGCGAGGGCGAAAAACGCCGTGTGGCCATCGCCGGCGTGCTCGCCATGGAACCGGAGATGCTTGTGCTGGACGAGCCCACCGCCGGTCTCGACCCCCGCGGCATCCGCGAGGTCGAGTCGTTCATCGAGATGCTGCAGCAGCGCGGGACCTCGGTGGTGGTGGTGACCCACAATATGGATTTTGTCAATGATGTCGCCAACCGTGTCATCGTCATGTCCATGGGACAAATCGTCTACGATGGATCACCACAGACGTTATGGGAGAAATCCGAATTGATGAACCGCTGCTGCATTCAAATGCCGGCATTTTTGCAGCAAAGACGGCTGTATGGGGATGAGTGGCCGGCGGCCTGGCAGGATGTGAATAGCCGGCGTGAAATGCTGCGCGTGTTGAATCGATAGGACGGGAAATAGCCCGCGCCCGGTTGCTTCAATCGATAACGGTTCCTTTTCCTGTGCGCAACAACTGTTTCGGATTTCTGACTGAAAGGGGAGACGCAAGGGATTGCATCCTAATAAAGGAGACTCGTCGCGGCGCCCAAGCGGTCTTCTTCCGTCCGGGGATGAGTCTCCTGACGATTTTGAATCATGCAAAATGATTTGAAAAAATGGATGTTCGAAAACAATACAACCGGCTTGAATCCGGACAGATGAAACCGGCCTTGATAGCTTGCCGGGAGATGCCGGTTCGGGGCAGGCAGGTTTCAATTATATAATTAACTAAAAAATAAAAAGATATCGCCTGAATATTTAATCGAAGGTTGTGACCTGGGTCAATCTCACCTCATGGGTTGTGGCAACATATTTGCACAGAGTTAGAAGGTTAGGGATGAATGAGGTGGAGGGTATTATGATTAACTACATGGATGATCTCCAACTGGCCGAGTTGGAGCAGGAAGTCCAGCAGCATGGCAAACCAGATCTTTCCTTCTTTGAGACGTACTACCCCAAGTTAAGCCGAAGTCCAGAGATACAGAAAATTTACTCCTTGATCAGCAAGATTGCGCGCAGCAACGCCACGGTTTTGATTCAAGGCGAGACCGGCACGGGCAAGGAGCTGATCGCCGGCGCGATTCAGGCGCAGAGTCTGCGCGCGCAGCAGCCCTATGTGACCGTGAACTGCGCGGCACTGCCTGAGCATTTGCTGGAGAGCGAATTGTTCGGACATGAGCGCGGTGCGTTCACCGGTGCGGTTTCCAGTCATGTGGGCAAGTTTGAGCAGGCGGATGGCGGCACACTGTTCCTCGATGAAATCGGCGATATGCATCCATCGACCCAGGCGAAGATCCTGCGCGTGTTGCAGGAACAGGCCTTTGTCAGGGTGGGCGGACAGCGCACGATTCACGTGGATGTGCGCATCATCGCGGCGACGAACAAGGAGCTGTGGGAAGAGATGGAATCGGGCCGGTTTCGCGCCGATCTCTATTACCGTTTGAACGTCGTCACTTTGCATGTGCCGCCGCTGCGCGAACGGCCCGAGGATATTCTCATACTGGCTGATTATTTCCGCCGCAAGTTCGGCGGCGAAATCAAAAAAGTGGTCGGCGATTTTGACGAGGAGACGCGGCAGCTGTTGTCGCATCACGCCTGGCCGGGCAATATCCGGGAGCTGCGCAATCTGGTCGAACGCGCGGTTCTGGTGGTCAATCCCAATCATGAGATCGTGGCCAAGGATTTGGCCCTGACGGGCAAGGATTATTTCGCAGCGGGCGGACGCGACCGCCGCCGCGAGGAACGCCGCGGCCCCAACCTGCACACGCTCAATCTTGAAGAGTTGGAAAAAACGGCGATCACCATTGCCTTGCAGCGCAGCAAATGGGTGCAAAAAGATGCGGCGGCCCTGCTGGGCATCTCCCCGCGCGCTTTGAACTATAAAATCGCTTTATATAAAATTTCGCATTCCAGCTGGCGCAAGAACGCTGTGCCTGAAACATGATCACCTTGAATTTATCTGAGAGATATGAGAAATTTCCGGTTCTTTATTAGTATTGCTCTGCTGACAACGGCTTGTTTTGCGGATGACTCTTCGGTTACGTTGGGGTGGATGGGAAACAGGGAATCCGATTTGCTTGGTTATCGCATCCATTATGGTCATGCATCGCGGCAGTACTCCAAACAGATCGACGTCGGATTGGTCACCGAATTCACGGTGCAGAATCTCACCGCCGGGATCAATTACTATTTTGCGGTCACCGCCTTGGATGTTTGGGGTAATGAGAGCGTCTATTCAGCCGAAGTATCTGCCACGCCAGGGGGCGAAACCGCCATCCCGTGGCGCTTCACGCTGGAGAGCGCCTTCCCCAATCCGGCTGTCCTCAACCAGATGACCACCTTCCGTTATGGCATCCCGGAGCAGCAGGACGTGGAATTGGCGGTATATAACACCCTGGGACAGCGGGTCAAAACGCTGCTCACGGCCACCCTGCCACCGGGGTATCATCAGAAAACATGGGACGGCCGCGACGATGCCGGCCAGTTTCTCGCAGCGGGCGTTTATTATGTGCGCCTGCACAGCGGCAAACACATGCTCGTCAAACCTTTCACCTTCATTCATTAACCCCCCCTCCGGCGCCCGGCTTTTTCTCCTCCTCCTCGACGGGCGCCGGAGGCTCCTCCATCTTTACGACTGGCCTAACTGTTAAAAACGCAAAAGGTGAAAATAAGAATTAAAAAACCAGATACGATAGAGATGAAATGGAAAGGATCAGCGGTTTTATCCAGCTAATTCCATGGTGATATCATTACTCGAATTGCTGTTTATGTTCCTTGATGGTGTCCTCAATTTCCTGAATATCTTGTATGTCTGCCAAATCAGCTTCATAGGCTTTTCTCCGTTCATCAAATTCGTCATAAATCATTCTAACTTTTTGTTCCATTTCCGCATTGGAGATTGAGCCTTTACCGGAAAGCACCTTTTTATCGTTTAATTCCAGAATGCGATCCACATTACCCTGCCAGAAGAACATGGGGATATCCAGGCGGTTTTTGGCGCGTAACTCGGCTGTCTCCAGAAAGATAACCACCAGGCGGTTCAAGGTGTCGATCTCATCTTTACTGAGATAATTCTTGGCAATAAAAATATTCTGTTTGCGGACGATCGAGCCTTTCCATGAAGTGAGAGCCATGTTTTTTTTTGACGCATCCGCCCGGGATACGATGATTTACGCTACTGTTTTGCCGGTTACGGCATATAGCAGTTTGTTCTGAGTTTCGGCAAAAAACATCTGTGTTGCTCTGTCTGTGGGGTCATAATCGCTGCTCAAGGCAAAGAGATCCCGGATCTTTTGGCAAAACCGCTTCTCCGAGGCCCGGATATCCCGGATACGTTCCAGCAATTCGTCAAAGTAGTCCGGTCGTCCATCTGGATTCTTCAAGCGCTCGTCATCCATGACAAAGCCTTTGATCATGTACTCTTTGAGATTCCGATTGGCCCAGATACGAAACTGGGTACCTCTTTTGCTCCGCACCCGAAAGCCAACAGCCAGAATCATGTCCAGGGAGTAAAAGGCTACGTTGTATTGTTTGCCGTCCGCGCTAGTTGTAAAGTAATTCTTTATAACTGAAGACTCACGTAACTCTCCTTCTTTCAGTATCTTGGCAATATGCTGGCCGATGTTTTGCTTGGAGGTGTCAAAAAGTTCAGCGATCTGGTTCTGATTCATCCATACATTTCCATCCCTGGCATATAAGGAAACCGAGGCTTTACCATCAGCTGTGTTGTATATGATGATATTTTTTTTATCTTGACTCATTTGATCTTGCCTCAATAAGTATTATCACATTATCAATCATGCTATAAAGTTTGTTGACCATCCATTTGATTTGATTTTTTTGTTTGCTATCCTGTTCTATTCATAAACCGCCAAGCTATTTTTATTATGTTCGGTGAGATATTTTTGCATCGAATTTCATCTCATTCATCAAATTTGCCAGTGATGCCATTTTTATGTTTTTCTTGCCTTTGCGTACCTCTGCGTCCTCGTATTGCTTTTCGGTTGTTATAAAATACTCTTTTCATGCAAATAATCAATAAAAATTGCGTATACGGCCAGCAAATTTTCCATTTAAATTTATTCAAGCCGTTATATTTGTTCGCGTCCCCGGTATCCTGCCCACTGTTGTCGCGTCCACTGCCAATCGCCAACCGCCAACTATGAGAAGGCCGGGCATACGCGCGGCGCCCCCAGGTCGCCATCTGGAGAGGGCGCCTACGACGGCCTTTGCCTGCTGTGCTCTCTGCTCTCTGTCGCCAGGTCGCCCTCTGGAGAGGGCTCCTACAGAAAGAGTCCATTTGCGCATAGGACACGCGCTACAAACGGCCTGCAAAAAATCCTGCCTTGCCGCACAATTATCATGCCCCCTATGCCCTTATTCCTCTATGCCCTTATTCCCCTATATCCCTTTAGCCCTGTTCCCATTCCGTAATTCCCTGCATCACTCTTGAAATCAAATCAAGCCTCAAAATGCACTTAAATATATAAATAACAAATACAAAAACTTTGGCATGCGGTTTGTATGCTTCATGGATACAATACTATCAACTATTGAACATGCAGCCAAGGAGAAGAGGTTCATGAATCGTGTGGTGAACGGGTGGATGATGTTTTTCGGGCTTGTTTCAAGCCTCATATATTCAACAACATGGGCTGCTGATGTCAAACTGAAATGGCAGCCCAACAGCGACGCCGATCTGGCAGGGTATTATATTCATTACGGCACAGCCTCCAAAACCTATACGCAAAAAACCGATGCCGGAAATGTAACTGCCTTCACCCTGACCGGCTTGCAGGCCAACAAGGAGTACTTTTTCGCCCTCTCGGCTTACGATGCCTTGAAAAATGAGAGCGCGCTCTCGACCGAGATCAACGGGGTGCCCGGCGACACCCAGGCGCCCGCCATCGTGGCCGTGGTCGCCGTCGGGCAGACGGAGCTGCGCCTCGGCTTCAGCGAAGCGCTGGACAAGAGCAGCGCCGAAACGGTCAGCCATTATACCATCACCCCGTCGGTTGCCGTGCAAAAAGCGGTTCTGCAAAGCGACCGCAAGACCGTGGTCCTCACCACCGCGGCCCACAGCAGCGGCGTCGCCTATCAGATCGCCATCTCCGCTGTGCGCGACCTCGGCATTCCGCGCAATTCCATCGCCGCCAATAGCGCCAAAAACTATACCACCGGCGCCGTGGTGGACAGCGACAACACCCCGCCGACGATCACCCTGGCGCGCCTGACCAACGCCACCACTCTGTCCGTCTTTTTTAGCGAGCCGGTGGATGGCAATTCGGCGATCCAGCCCGGCAACTATCATATCAATAATGGCATCACGGTCCTCTCTGCGACGGTGAGCCCGGAAGGCAATGTGGCCTATTTGACCACCTCGGAGCACAGTGCCGGTGTCAATTACACCCTCACGGTGAATAATGTCAAGGATCGCTCGGCGCAGCTCAATCCGATCCTGCCCAACAGCTACCATGCCTACTCCTATGATCCCGGCGATACCATCGGACCGATGATCACCTTGGTCAATGCCACTGATATGGATCAGGTGGAGGTGCTTTTCAATGAGGCCCTGGACAAGACCAGCGCCGAGACTGCAAGCAATTACACCATTCAGGGCGGCCTCACGGTATTGGCCGCGGTGCTGGATGCCTCGGGACAGATCGTGCGGCTGCAGACCAGCGCTCACCTGCCCGATCAGCTTTATGTGCTCAATGTGCGCAATGTCAGCGACAACAGCACCCGCAAAAACGCCATCGCTGCGGGCACGGCCTTTGGCTATGTGTTTGTGCCGGTCGATCATACGGGACCCACCATCACCCAGGTAATCATACAGGATGCCAATCGCATCACCGTTCATTTCAATGAAACCGTGGACCGCGCGACCGCGGAGAACGCGTCGCACTACAAGATCAGTGATGGCATCGGGGTGCTGGCCGCGGTTTTGGACGTCACCGGTCAAAAGGTCGAATTGGAGACGACCACGCACATCTCCGGGCAGCTCTACGTCCTGCTGATCAATGCAGTACTGGATGCCACTTCCGTGGGCAATGAAATCCTGCCCAACAGCTCTTATGCGTATGTCTTCGGCAGCGATGAGTTCAGCGCAGGCCCGACCATCGTCAAGGTGGACGTCAAGAGCGCCACGCAATTGATCGTGGAATTCAGCAAACCGCTGGAACGCCTCAGCGCGCAAAAAGCGGAGAATTACCAGCTCAACCGCGGCGGGATCGTGCAGTCGGCCGTGCTTGATGAAGCGGCTACTTCGGTCACCCTCACCACCACGCCCCATGAGGCGGATCGCGTCTACATCCTGACCGTCAACAATGTCCGCGATGCCACAGTCTATCGCCGCGCCATTCTCAGCAACAGTTCCTACAGCTATCTCTTTGAAGGCAGTGATACCGTCGGGCCTGTGATCAGTCTGATCAACGTCAAAGACGCGGAACATCTGGAGGTGATGTTCAGCGAACGCATCGCCAAGTCCGAGGCGGAGACCGTGACCAATTATGTCATCAACGGCAATATCAACGTCAAGACCGCGCAGCTGGATGGATCCCGTCGCATCGTCCATCTCACCACGTCCGCCCATGTGGCGCAGAAGCTTTACGTGTTACGGGTGAACGGGCTCAAGGATGAA
Organism: Candidatus Zhuqueibacterota bacterium; assembly: GCA_963169875.1. Lineage (GTDB taxonomy): Bacteria > Zhuqueibacterota > Zhuqueibacteria > Residuimicrobiales > Residuimicrobiaceae > UBA2214. The sequence goes on along the minus strand of CAUJEL010000018.1, from coordinate 26,113 downwards.
AGCGCGGAGGCCAATGTGGTGGCGCCCAATTCCAGCTATGCCTACATCTATGAGCCGGCGGATGCGGTGGCGCCCGCCATCGCCATGGTGCGGGTGCGCGATATCCAGCACCTGGAAATCTCCTTCAATGAACCGGTCACTGCTGCCTCGGCGCAACTGACGGGCAATTACAGCCTCAACAAGGGGCAGGTGCTTTCCGTGCAACCGGGCAGTGCCGCGCATCAGGTCATTCTCGAAATCTCCGCGCTGGAGTCCGGGCAGATCTATGTTTTGCTGATCAATAATATCAAGGATCTGGCCGGCAACACCATGGCGGCCAACAGTTCCTATACCTTCAGTTATGGCCAGATGGCGGCTGAACCCCTGCCGGTCGTGACTTCGGTGAACGTCGTGAACGAGACCGAGCTTCAGGTCACCTTCAGCATGCTGCTGGACAAGGCCGCTGCGGCCAATCCGGCCAACTATGTCATTCAGGATGGTGTCACGATCAAGTCCGCGCGTCTGGAGGCAGCGCAGAACGTGGTGTGGTTGACCACGACCGCCCATGCCGTCAACCGCCTCTATGTGCTGCTGGTCAGCCGGGTGGGACGCGCAGACCGGCCCGATCTGACGGTGGCTGCCAATTCGCCGTTTTTTTACATGCTGCAAAAAGATTCGGGTTCAGCGCCGGCGGTGCAGCGAGTGGCAGCCGCGGGCGAGATGCTGGTGGAGGTATATTTCAGTCAAAGACTTGAACAGTGGAGCGCCGAGAACCGCCGCAATTATCATATTTCCAACGACATCGCGGTGCTCAGCGCGGAATTGGAGGAGGCGGAGAACAAAGTCACCCTGGTGACGTCGCGCCATAAAGCCGGTCAGGCATATACCCTCAGCATCAGCGATGTGCGCGATGCGGAGAGCGGCACGGCCCTCAACGGTGTGGTCATGGCCTATACTTTTTTGCCGTCCTTGCAGGTCACACTTGGCGGCATCGCGGAAAGCAATCTGGCTTTTCTGGAAATTGGCAGTCCCTATTATGTGGACCGCAACTATGTGGTGACCTCTGCGCCGGAGGATTTGATCCGCACAAAAATGGTGATGACAGCCAACAGCGACAAGGGACGTTCGGAAGCGCGATTCATGGCGATCCAGGTGAGTCAGGCGACGGTCGTGTATGTGGGCTATGACGCCAATGCCGCCTCGGCGCCGACGTGGCTGTCAACGCGCTTTACCAAAACGGACTTGAAAATCGGCGTGTCAGAGAGCAGTGAACGGTTGCAGCTCTGGGCCGGCTATTTCCCCGCGGGTGAGATTGTAATGGGCGGGAATAATGCCACCGGGGCGCGCGGCGCCAAATGCATGTACGTGGTCCTTCTCCAGGAACCCGCTTTTGCGCGCACGTTGTCCAATGGGCAGTTGGAAGAGTTGAAAGGCAAGAGCGCTTTACGGCCGGAGAGCGTGGCGCTGCTGCCCAATTATCCCAATCCATTCAATCCATCGACGACCATTCGTTTCGATCTGCCTTATGACAAGCAGGTGCGATTGGTGATTTACGATATCCTCGGGAGACAGGTCAAGGTGCTGCATGAAGGCAAAGCGACGGCTGGCGTACATGCCCTGACGTGGAATAGTACCAATGAGCAGGAAATTCCCGTGGCCGCGGGCATCTATTTCTATCGCCTCGAAGTATGGGAGGATGCGTTACGCAACGGCGTCACCTATCGCGATAACTATATTACCCAGACGCGCAAGATGACCTACATCAAATGATCTGTAGCAAATGAGCTGCACGCCCTGTGTGCGTGCCGGGAAACGCCGGGTGTCTTGGGAGGGGCACTGCGGCGTTTTTTTATTAAACCGCCGGAAAATGCGGCGTGCGACGAATGCGGCAAATTGAGAGATGTGTCACAGGGAATAAGGGGCAAACCGCGTATTTTGGTGGTGGGATTATGTGTTGACTTGTAACCAATTATTGGTTATATTTCAATTTAAGTGTACAAAAATTAGACAGGTTTCTGGGAGGTTGCCTTTTGGCTGCGCATATGCGGACATTTACGGGACATCGATTTTTTCAGGGGATTGGACTTGTTGCGTTGGCATTTTTATCGATTCAGGTTGTTGTTGCCCAGGAGATGGCAGCGCCAACATTGAATCCGATGCAAGTCACGGCGCAACCGCCACCCGACTCTTCACAGCCGGTATCCCTGGCGCTTTTTGGCCGTTCTTTTTTTGCTAATCCTTCTGCCAGGGATATGCAGCAGGCCGGCGTTACCGCCGCGCCATCCTACGTGCTCGGGGCCGGCGATCGCATCGGCATCCATCTGGGCGGCAAAGCGCAGGAAAATTTCGAGACCGTCGTGACCTCGGATGGCCAGATTTACTTACCCACGGTGGGCGTGTTGCCGGTGCAGGGGTTGACCATGGCGCATGCCAAGACCATGCTGGATTCTCATCTGCGCCGTCTCTATGCAAATTACACGCTGGATGTGGTTCTGATTTCGCCCAAGATGGTGCGCGTGGCCGTGGTGGGCGATGTCATGGCGCCGGGGAACTATGCCTTGAGCGCGCTCAATACCGTGCTGGATGCGGTGGCTCAGGCCCAGGGACCCAGCGATCGCGGTTCTCTGCGCGACATCCAGATTTTTCGCGGGGACGGAGATACGCTCCATGTTGATCTCTACGATTATCTGCTCAAACCCGGTTCAGCGCAGGATGTTTTTCTCCAGGGCGGCGATCGTGTTTTTGTCGCGCCGAGCCGCTGTCGCGTCCAGATTGAAGGCGAGGTGCACCGTCCTGCCATTTATGAATTGGCACCGCGTTCCAGGGAACGTCTTGATGAAATTCTCGAACTGGCCGGTGGATTGACCGATTTTGCGTTCAAGTCCAAAATTGAATTGAGCCGTTTGCAAGGTGACGGCTCGCGCTCCATAACCTATCATGATTTTCAAGCGCTTCAGGACAGCGTCTCCAATCCGCTGTTGGCGAATAATGACCATATTAATGTCTACTCCATCATGGAACAGTATCCGCGTCAGATCGTATCGATCCAGGGGGAGGTCAACAAACCGGGCGTGTACGACTGGGAAGAGAACCTGAAGTTGAGCGACCTTATTCTCAAGGCGGGAAGTCTGACGCGCAGCGCCTATCTCCAGGATGCGGAAGTGGCCCAGGTGCAGCCCAACAAGCCGGCGCAGGTGTATCATGTAGATCTGCGCGCGTTGTACCAGGGTCTGGATGCGGCAGATATCGTGCTGAGTCCCGACGATCAGGTTTTCATCCGCCGCATACCCGACTGGCAAGTCGGTCCGGTCGTGGAAGTGCGCGGTGAAGTGATGTTTCCGGGATACTATCCTATTGTTGAAGATACGACCCGTTTGAGTGAAGTTCTGGATCAATGCGGCGGTTTCACCAGGGACGCTCTGATCAGCGAAGCCAAGCTCATCCGCAAGGGCGAAGCGGTCATCGAGGATAAGGAGTATGAGCGTTTGCGCGCCATGAGCCGGGATGAGATGAGCAAGCTGGAATATGATTATCTGGTCATGAAACAAAACTCATCCGGCGTCAATGAAATCGTCATCGATTTCAACCGCTTGGTCATGAACAAGGATGCCAATCAGGACATCGTACTGCGGGATGGTGATGTGATCATTGTACCCAAGACACCGCGGGTGGTGATGGTGACCGGTCGTGTGGCGCGTCCGGGAGGCGTCATGTACAAACCGGGCGCCGGGTTGAAATATTATCTGGCCCAGGCCGGCGGGCACACCTGGGATGCCGATGGCCGTCGCACCAAAATTATCAAGGCTGCCGGCGATATACTCAATGATGAGGACGTCGATGTCTTCTGGCCTGGTGACCGCATCTGGGTGCCGCGCAAACCGGATCGCAATTACTGGCAGCTCTTCCGCGATACCATTCTGGTCGTGGGCCAGGTCGCGGCCATCTTTCTGGTGATTCAAAATGCGAAGAATTGAGCCATGATACAAGATAAAACCATCGAAATCCATCTTCTCGATTATGTGTTGATCGTCTTCCGGCAGCGCTGGCGTATTATTCGCAACATGGCGATGACGGCGCTGGCGATTTTCCTGCTCACTTTTCTGCTGCCGAAGAAATACACCGCGGTGACGACGCTGATGCCGCCGGCTGAACAGGACGGCTTTTCGATGAGCAGTGTTCTCGCTGAGGTGAATGTGCCTGGCGTCTCCGTGCCCGGCAAGGCCACGCCAGCGGATGTGTTTCTGGAGCTGCTGCGCAGCCGTAGCGTTGGTGAGCGCGTGCTGCTGCGTACTTTTGCCTTCGAAAAGGATTCCCTGCGGCTGCTCGATATGCTGGGGTATGAAAATATTGAAGACGGGCTGCTGGCGATGTCGGAACGCGCCACTTTTGTATTGAGCAAAAAAGGCTTTATCACCATCACAACCGAGATGAATTCCGCGCAGCTGGCCGCGGATGTTGCCAATGCCTATGTGGAAGAATTGGATCAGGTCAATCAGTCCAAAAGTGTGTCCCGGGCCAAAAACTCGCGGGTTTATATCGAATCACAGCTCCGGGAAACAGAAGACAAGATGAAGCAGGTCAATGAGCAGCTGGCGGCTTTTCAGAGTGGGCATCGCGCCGTTGCGCTGGAAGAACAGATGCGGGCTGCCATTCAGCAGGCCGGCGAATTGAAGGGGCAGATCATTGCGCGGCAGGTACAAATCGGGATGATGCAGCAGAGCATGAAACCGGAAAATCCTGTGTTGATCCGGGCGCAGAACGAGGTGCGCGAACTGCAAAAGAGGTACAGTGCCATACAGTATGGAGAGCAGGGCGCGGAGAACGCTGATTTTTATCCCGCCTTTGTGGATGCGCCTCGGGTGGGCATCCAGCTGGCAGAGCTGCTGCGCGAGGTCAAGGTGCAGGAAACGGTTTGGGAGCTGCTTAATCAGCAGTACTATCAGGCCAAGATTGAAGAGGCGCGCGATACCCCCACGGTTCAGGTACTGGATGCAGCGGTGGCGCCTCTATATCCCAGTTCGCCGCGGCGCATCATGCTCGCGATGGTTTTCGCCCTGATCGCCGCATTCATCACGCTGTTTCGCATTTTTGCGCAGGTTTATGCGCAAAATTTGCAGCAGCGGCCCCAGGAAAAAGCCAAATGGGTGGAGCTGGGTCAAGGTCTGCGGGAGGATGGCCGCCGAATTAGCAGTTGGTTGCGACCAAAAAGGAGATGACAGTTGCGGCATCTTCGCTTGCGTCAGTCAAGGGTCTTTTTACAGGGGTAATTGATTTTTTGCCGCTTTTGCGGCATTTTTTAAATGCATCATAACTCGCCGCTCAATAATGAGATTTTCATGAACAAGGAGCCAGTCATGCAGTACATTGATCCCGCCGCGCAAATCGGTGCGGAAACGGAAATCGGCCATTTCACGGTCATTGAGGCGAACGTGGTCATCGGCAAAAATTGCCGCATCGGACACAATGTGGTGATCCATGCGGGTGCTGTGATTGGTGATGAGGTGCGCATCGATGCCTGCACCGTGGTGGGCAAGCAGCCGATGCGTTCCAAGCGCAGCATTTTTCAGGACGAGAAGGCGTTGCCGCCAACGCGCATTGCAGATCACTGCATGTTTGGCGCCCAGGTGGTCATCTATGCAGGCTGCGAAATTAATGAGCACGTGCTGGTCGCTGATGGTGCAGCGGTGCGCGAGAATGTCACCATTGGCGCCTACACCATTATCGGCCGCAATGCAACGGTGGAGAATTTCTGCAAAATCGGCAAAAAATGCAAGCTGGAGACCAACTGTTATATCACGGCCTATTCGGAGGTGGAGGATTTTTGCTTCATTGCGCCCGGCGTCACGACCACCAACGACAATTACCTCGGCCGCACGGCAGAGCGCTTCAAGCATTTCAAGGGCGTCACGATTAAAAAGGGCGGACGCATCGGCGGACAGGCGGTGATTCTGCCCGGGAAAGTGATTGGCGAAGATGCTGTGGTGGCGGCGGGCGCCGTGGTAACCCGTGATGTGCCCTCGCGGACCATCGTCGCGGGGAGTCCGGCGCGGGTGTTCCGCGAGGTTCCCAAAGAGCAGTTGTTGGAAGAGCAGGGGTGGGAATAGCATGTCCTTACAAATCGTAACCATCGTCGGGGCTAGACCGCAGTTCATCAAGGCCGCGCCGGTCTCGGCGCAGTTGCGGCAATATCATCAGGAATATCTGGTGCACACGGGGCAGCACTACGATGCCAACATGTCGCAGCTTTTTTTTGACGAGCTGGGCATTCCTGCACCCGATGTGAATCTGGAGATCGGCTCGGCGCCCCATGGAGAGCAGACCGCGCAGATGCTGTCCGCCATCGAAAAAATCCTCAGCAGCCAAAAACCGGATGTGGTGCTGGTTTATGGGGACACCAATTCGACGCTGGCCGGCGCTCTGGCGGCCGCCAAATTGAACATTCCCGTGGCCCATGTCGAGGCGGGGTTAAGAAGCTTCAACCGGGCTATGCCTGAGGAAATAAATCGCATTCTGACCGACCGCATGGCCGATACGCTGTTCTGTCCCACGCAAACCGCCGTGGCTCATTTGCACAATGAGGGCATGACCGCGGGCGTGTTCCTCAGCGGCGACGTCATGTACGATGCCGCATTGCATTTTGCGGAAATGGCAAAAGACAAATCGGACATCCTGCAGCAGTTGCAGCTCAACGAGCGTTCATTCATTTTGGCCACCTGCCATCGTCCGCAGAATACCGATTCAGCAGATGCGCTGCGGGCGATCGTCGCAGCCTTGATCGACTGCCAGGAGCCCGTTGTGTTCCCGGTTCATCCGCGCACGCGTGGTTTCCTGCGCCATAGCGGTTTGCTGGAGTCCCTGCAGCAAAACCGGCACATCGCCATGATCGAGCCGGTGGGTTATCTCGACATGATCCAATTGGAGCAGCACGCTAAAAAAGTGGTGACCGACTCTGGCGGCGTGCAAAAGGAAGCCTATTTTTTCAAGACGCCATGCATCACCCTGCGCGACGAGACCGAATGGGTGGAAACGGTTGAGGATGGCTGGAATGTGCTGGTGGGCGCGGATTATGAAAAAATCATCGCGGCGATCAAGCATTTTACGCCGCCGCAGCAACAGAATGATCATTACGGCGACGGTCATGCGGCCGAAAAAATCGCGCGCCATCTGCAAGAATTTTATGGTGTACATTGATTCAGGAGAACGTACTACGCCTGGTTTGACTGGACATACGCGGTTAAGATGCCTTCTCATGCTGGCGGGCATTTGCATGGCCGTCTTGCCGCTGTCTGCACAGACGGTCTATGTGCCGGTCTCGCATTGGGCCTATGATTTCCTCGATCGCCTGGAGACAGTTGGCGTGCTGGATCGGAGTCTGTCGCAGACGCGCCCCATGACCAGGCTCGATATCGCGCGCGCTCTCTTGCCGCTGCATGAAAACACCCCCGGGCTGAGCCGGACGGATCAGCAAGCACTGGACTTTTTACGCGTCGAATTTCAGGAAGAATTTCGCCAGTTGGGAGCGGAGCCGTTCACCCCGGAGACCGGATGGAATCGCCTCACGCGGCATAAATGGATCGATCCCTGGGCGCCCGATATACTTTATGCCAATGGCCGCAACATGCTCAGTTTTATCTGGCCTGAACTGTCTATCTTTGTAGATCCTGTTATGGTATTTTCTCCCTTGTGGGCGCATGCGGATACGGTGGCGGGTGTTGAGAGGATTTATCATAAAAGGCAGGGGCTGGCGTTGCGAGGCACTGTGGGCCGTCACTGGGGCTTTTATGCGGATGTGCGCGATAATCAGGAATGGGGCACGCGCGATTATCCCGGCGTGGTCAACTTCACGCGCGAGGGGCTGGGTTTCGTCCGCGGCAACGGACGGCAGATGGATTATGACGAAACCGTCGCCGGCGTGGTCTATCAAAGCGGCTTGTTGACGCTGCAGTTCGGCAAGGATCGCAACAGCTGGGGGCCGGGCCGCAGCGGCCAATTGCTGATTTCCAGCCAACCCACTTCGTACGATCAGATCAAGATTGAATTGGGGGTCAAGCATCTGCGCTTCACGTCTTTATGGGCTGTGCTGCAGCATTATCAGGATGATTATTTCACCGGGAACCATCAGGAAAAGTATCTGGCGGCGCACCGGCTCGAATTTGCGCCGTGGCGGTTTTTGAGCATTGGCTTGCATGAAGCAGTGTTTTTCGCCAACCGCAAATTTGAGCCATCGTATGTACTGCCGGTGATGTTCTTTCGTTCCGCGGAGCACTATCTGGGCGACCGCGATAATGCCGCCATGGGGCTGGATGTGACTGTTTTGCCGGGCGCTCGAACCAGGCTCTACGGCGAGTTGCTGATTGATGATATCTCCACGGGAAAATTGGGCAGCGCGTTTTATGGCAACAAATACGCCTATTTGCTCGGCGCCTATCATGTCGATGTCCTGGGCGTTCCAGGATTGGAGCTGCGCGGCGAGTACACGCGCATCCGGCCGTTCACCTATACGCATTACGGCGTGACCAATTTTCAGCAGTACAGCACCAATCTGGGGCACCGGTACGGGCCAAACAGCGATGGCTGGCTGACGCAGCTGACCTACCGGCCCTCGTTCATGTGGCAGCTGCAGGCCGCCTGGGAGCGCATCCGCCATGGCGCCAATACGGCTGGGGAGAATGCGGGCGGGAGCCTATACACGCCGTGGAATTATTTGACCGACTCTGAATACGTTGAATTTCTCGATGGCGAGCTGCGCACGGTGAGCCATTTTACGATTTCACTGCGATGTGAAATCATTCGCAATGGTGCCATCCGTTTCTATTATCGCCATTCTGAAGCGGAGTGGGCGGCGCATGGTTCCGGTTATCCCGGGCAGCGGGATGAGGTTGGGGTGAGATTGGGATTGAATGAATAGCGGCATTCACGGCACCCTAACTCTGGGATGATCTGTTATTCTATTACCCCAGGAATCTTTGGTTTTTAGCAAAATTTTCGCGCAAATGCTCTGATCATAATAGAAAATTTATTTGTAGCCATAAGGCTGCGTTAAGAATAGAACAGGATAATGGTGATATTTTTTTGGATTAACTGTCTGATAATAGGTACATACGCAGGTTTTCTGTCATTCATAACTTGATTTTATGGATAAAGCCCCCCAACAATGAAAGAGGGAAACATCATGCAGAGGATTGTCTTGAATTTTGTAAAGCTATGTTCAGAAAATCTTCCGATCTCTGGCCCGATCTATGAAATTGGATCGCTGCAGGTAGAGGGCCAGGAAGGTTATTCTGATTTGCGTCATCTATTTCCCGGCAAAGAATATGTTGGTATAGATATGCGGCCGGGCCGCGGGGTGGACGAAGTGAAGGATTTTACACAAGCGGGGCTTCCTCGACCAGCCAACACAATTATATGCTGTGATACATTGGAGCATGTTAACGAGCCTTTTCTTTTTATAAATAATATTTATGATTCGTTATGCGACGATGGAATTGTTATTATTACCGTTCCCTTTTATTTTGCTATACACGAGTATCCATCAGACTATTTTCGCTATACACCCGAAGGATTGAAATATTTGTTCAGGAAGTTTCATGGCATTGCCATTGGGATTGGACCTGACAAATCGCCTGGTGAGGTTGTGGGAGTATTTTGTAAGGGTGATGATTCGGTGCTGCAGGAAAATAAATTTAGAGAAGCCCTTGGGAGCTATGTAAGAACAAATAGTAAAACCCGATTCAGGCGCAGGGTGCTATTGACTGTTAGGGCATGGACTGAAAAATAGAAACATTTTACCTTATTCCCAATCTCAGGAGAATACTTCAAAACTATCGTAAAATGCCAAATACGCCATTCTAAGACCTGCGTTTTTTGCAGGCCGAGGGTATTCAGATTAAGATTAATTAAAAGATTATGTTTGCTTACGCATGAGTTCCCTCATTGCTTTGTTTCTCAGAATGACCGTTTTTTTAAATTTTCACACAGGCTCAGTAGTGTGGGAACACTACTGTATTAAACAGCTCCAGGTTAATTTTTGGTTATTTGCAGGCGTTTCATAGCCAACAAAAGGATTACTATCTCTTCGTGAACAGTGTACGCAGATTGACCGGCAATTTATTCGCGCTGCTCAGCGGCGAGGCCGCTTCCAGCGCCCTGGCGTTCGTCATCACCATCCTGCTGGCGCGGCGGCTGACCGATGAGGGCTTTGGACGCCTCGCCTTTGTCCAGGCCATGATGGTCTATTTCACGCTGTTCATGGATATGGGATTGTCCACGTTTGGCGCGCGCGAAATTGCCCGTAACCCGGAGCGGGTCAATTTTTTCAGCGGCGCCATCTTCAGCCTGCGCTTGATCCTGGCCGTCGTGGTTGCCATACCGTTCGCGATGGCAGTCTATTTTTGGCCGCTTTCAAGCGAGATGCGCTGGCTGTGCTGGGGCAGCGCGCTGGGATTGTTCACTCAGGCATTGAATCCCGAGTTCGCATTTCAGGGCAAAGAAAAAATGTCCGGGATTTCGGCCTGGCGCGTGCTGGTGCATGGGTTCCAGTTGCTGCTGGTTTTGGCGCTTATCATCGACCGGGATCAATTGCGCATCGTGCCCTTGTTGCGCTTCGCCGCTGAAGCATTGACGCTGGTGATCCTGGCTTTCTGGATGCTGCGCCGGGGTTTGCGGCCGCAGATCGCCTGGCTGCCGTGGCATTGGCGTCAATTTCTCAAGGAATCCATGGTCATGGCCGCCTCGGTGGTGGTCATCAAACTGTATTATACGTTCGATACGTTCATGCTCGGCGTTCTGGACCGCCCCGAGGCGGTGGGTTGGTACCAGGCGGCTTATAAAATTTGTCTGTTATTCAACGGCGTCACCGTGCTCATCCAGGTTGCCTTTGCGCCCTATTTTTCCAAATTTTTTCTCGAGCCGGAACGCATGGTGAAAGTGATCAGCAAATATGGATTGATTCTGACCTTTTTGGGTGGGGTTACGGTTATTCCTCTTCTCATCCTTAACAAGGAAATCATTACGCTGGTGTATGGGGCGTCTTTTATCCATGCGGCAGATAGTCTGGTGTTTCTCTCCTTGTCATTGTATGGGACTTTTATCTATTCCATTTTTATGAGTCCAATGCTCTACAGTGGACGCCAGAAAAAGTATCTCTTTCTGCTTATCGTATCTACTTGTATCAATATGATTTTGAATGTGGCGCTGATTCCCTTCTTAAGTCAAATCGGAGCGGCCATAGCCGTCAGCATCAGCAGTCTCTGCCTGGTGATGTTATCAGCCTATGCCTATTATCAGGAGTATCATGACAAAAATCTTCTTTACATAATTGCCAAAATAGTGTTGCTGTCGTTCAGCGGATATTTTTGCGTGCATTTTCTGGTTGGTAATCCATGGATGGGCAGCATCTTATTCATCGCACTTTTCTCGATCATTGTCATTCTCATGAATCGGGATACCATTGCGACGGTGGTTGATACATTTTTCGCTGCAGGTAAGAAGAAAGATATATCGCTATGAGACAATGGGAATCTTCTGAGGAGAGATACGAAAACAAGACGGCGATGTATGACCGGTTCATCAACGAGAGACTGCTCGCGTTCATACCAGCGGGCAGCCAGGTGCTCGATGTGGGCTGTTCGACGGGCCGGTTTGGCGAAAAGTTGATACGCGATAAAAATTGCCGGGTTTATGGCGTGGATATATCCGCGCGCGCCATTGAGCAGGCGAAAGAGCGGTTAACGGCTGCGGTGCGGACGGACATTGAGCGGGAAGGCTTGCCATTTGAGAACCGGATGTTTGATGTTATCGTGATGGCTGATGTGCTGGAACACCTTGTCCATCCGGAAGCGATAGTGGATATTGCGAAGGAGCGATTAAAGCCGGAGAGCTTTATGCTCGTTTCGATCCCCAATGTGGCCAACATCAGAATCCGGTTGCGGTTGTTGTTCGGGCAATGGCGATATACCCGGAGTGGTATTCTCGATAGCACGCATCTTCATTTTTATACGCCGAAAACGGCGGTAGAATTTTTTGAGCAGTTGGGATTTGTGGTAGCAGAAATTGCGGCGACGCCGGGATTTGATTTTGTGATAGGCAAATGGCGAATGTTCAGAGGTATTACGGACCGGATGTGTCAAGTATATCCGCGATTGTTTGCCAATCAGTTCATATTTGTGTTGCGACCAAAAAAAATGCTATAGGCATTGCATATTGAAAAAAATAGAATATTTGCTATTTGTATGAAAGAGATTTTTTCAAGAATGCGATCTTTATATTTTTAAGTCAATTCTAAAAACTTCAATCACGAATTACAGAGATTTAAGCGAATTGTTTTATATAATATTAGGATTGTTGTCATTAGTGTAATCAGTGAAATTTGTAGCTTTTGGAGTGGACTCATTCTTAGTTGATAATGTAAAAAAATGAAAGGTATAAAAGCATTGTACACTCGTTTATCAAAAAATATTAAGTTAATATGTGTTGTAATACTTATCTTTTTTATTACTTATCCATTGTATTTTCAGATTCTAAGAGAAGCCGCGTTTAATACAATGCCACGTGATGATTACGCACCTTTTTTACTAAAAATAGTTGAGACTACAAAAGGTGAGGTTCCCCCCTCTCCATACATTTATAGAATTTTAGCAGTATTAGTTGCTGTACCTTTTTATTATATGTTGCCGAATTATAAATTTACCAATCTTTGTGAAATTGATTCTGAATATTATAAAGCGGTACAAGCATTGATGGCAGTTTCGTATCTGTCGATACTAGGTTGTTCTTTTTTTATTTTCATGATTTCCTATAAAAGACTTGGGGCATCCTTTAATGCTTCTCTTATTACATGTTTTATTGGATTTTTGTTTTCTGGTTTTATACACCGAGTAGGAATTGATCCCTTTACTTTATTAATAATTTCAATGTTAATATATTATATTAAAGATAATTTTCGTTTTTCATTACTTTTGATTTTTTCCACATTTGTAAATGAAAAGATCTTAATTTTATTTTTTTCAATTCTTTTTCTTAGGTTTTGTTATTCCTGTTTCATTACAAAGGAATTTTCAATATCAATCTATCAATTGTTAGTTTCAATCGCTGCTGTTATTTTATACTTATCAGCTCGATTATTCTTTCAATTTCCAGGTAATGAGTACCAGATGCAAATAGATAAGTATTTTCCCAATATTTTAATTAATCTTTCTTTGTGTTGTTCATTTAAAGGATTTATCTTGATCGTTATTCCCTTGTTTCTCTTATCTATCATTGTATCAATTTTCATAGCTGAGTTAAGAAATAATGAATTACTAAGAAAGTATTTTTTTATTACAGATATTTTTGGTGTTGTTTCTTTAACCCTAATTGCTCTTATGGTTAATGTTGAATATAATGTTGGTAGAATTGCTATGCTTTCATTACCAATATACTTGCCAGCTATCTCTTTTGTTTTCGATCGTTACCAGTCCATCAAAAGGAATAACATTTAGAATGCTTATCCTCATATATGGAACATATATACATCTATTTGAAATACCAATGCTGGTTTTTCTCTTATTAGGTCTGTTTCACGATTTTTTTAACCATAATCTACCTCTACGGATTCGTTATACAAAGTATAACGCACTTTTTTTTCTATCCATGTTGTTATTTACTACTTCAATATTCACATCTATGATTTTTGCCTATGATCCTTATTTAGTAATCAAGGATGGAGTAAAATGGATAGAGATAGACATAATAATAATAGGGTTGTTTTTTTATTTGAAGAGTTTTAATCGATTTAAAGTATTCTATTGGATACTCTTTCTATCTTGTTTTTTATTTATCGTTGAGATCATCATACAATATTTATTCGGCAGTTTCGAATTCAAATCTTATAGAATATTTCCTGGATATGAGGCTGCTTTCGCATTAGCATTACTGCTACCCTTTTTAAAAAGAAAATTTAATTGGATAATGATTCTAGCTTTTCTTTGCATTGTTTCTGCGTTTTTTTCATTATCACGCGGTGCCTGGTTAGCATCCTTAATTATCATTGTTAACTCAATTAAACTATTTGACAAATCGACTAAGATAATCGTACTGAGTGTAATAATTGCTTTATTATTAATATCGTTTAATTTAGAGCCATTAAAATCATATATATTTATAAAGTTAAGTGCGGCTTTATCAGTAGAGGATGCATCTAATATTGAGCGAATATCATTAATGAAACTAGCATGGAGCGCTTTTTTGTCAAGTCCAATTTTGGGAATTGGTGCTCTAAATTTATTTGATTTTATGATACAGCATGGTTTTCAAGGTATTAGCATTGGGCCGCTTGAAGTCACCTCTGTCCATAATACTTTTTTGCAAATTGCAGCAGAAGAAGGATTGTTTGGCCTTGTTACATTTATTTTGATGATTATAAGCAGCTGGGCAATATTGTTACATGTTCCAATTTATCATAAGAAACATATTCAGTTTTACTGGGGATTAAAAAACTTTTTTATTGTAATGATTGTCAATTTTTTCTTGGGGTATATTGCTTCTCAATTCAGATTTTTTATTGCACTATTATTCGGGTTAATTATATCAACATTGGGGCATTATCAATATGAAGAAAAATCACTCACAAAAAAAGTGTGATATATTAATTGTAACATATAATTCGGAAGAGGACATTACTAATTGTCTTCAATCCATTATTAGATATTCGCAAGCACATATTGGTAAGATTGTGATTATTGATAATGCTTCTACTGATCAAACTGCTGTAATTATCTCGAATTTTATACAACCGAATGTAACCATTAATGCTATTCTCAACAAAACAAATCTTGGTTTTAGTAAAGCAAACAATATTGGGCTAGCGCTGGTTGATTCAGAGTTAGTTTTATTTTTAAATCCGGATACTATATTAATAAACGATTTGATAGGAGAAGTTATTGATATCTTCGCTGAAAACCAATCCATTGGAGTTGTTGGGCCAGGATTAATTACGCCCAATGGCATACTTCAATATGGTTTTGGAAAAACTCCTACTGTATTTACCATAATTTTTGAGTTTTTGAAAAGTGGCTGGTATAATAAATTAATGTTTTATTTAAAGCTTCCATATAGGATTAAAGAAGTAGATTGGGTTTCAGGTGGTTGCTTGTTTTCTAAAAGCACAATAATAAAAAGAATAGGTGGTTTTGACGAAAAGATGTTTATGTATGCTGAGGATGTCGATCTATGCTTGAGGATAAAAAAGGAAGGATATTTCATAAAGTACGCATCTAATTTACAAATAGTGCATATCGGGGGAAAGAGCCAGATTCAAAACCGCGAACAGGCACTAATTTCGAACTTTCAGTCAAGATTATACTTCATAAATAAATATTATAATGGCCATAAAAGCACTTTTCTTTGGTTTTTTTTTCTAATTTTTACTTCTTTGCGGTTTTTGATTTTTTATTTTCTGAAGTTGTTCAGAGAAGGATATGCTGGTTACGCTTTAGCATACAAAAGCGCTTTTATATATCTCGTGCATACCTTGCCTAATACAAGAAAAAAATGAAAATAAAATTATGAAGATTAAAAATTTGTTTCGGATATTAAAACCCCCCAGTCCGTCATATAGTTATCGCAGAAAGTTTTTATTTGACATTGTTACCACCGCAGTTAATGATAATAGAAGAATTATTGATTTGGGTAATGGTGGCAGATTCCTTCATGATAGAGTGATATCAATTGATATTACTAAAAATCAGAATGTCAATATGATTTGTGATGCATCTAATCTTTCTTTCCGTTCAAATAGTATTGATCTTATCATCTCAACTGCTGTCCTTGAACATGTGGCTGAATTTCAGAGTGCAGTTGCTGAAATAGAGCGATGCTGTGCTTTTGATGGGATGATATACATTGAAGTACCTTTCCTGCAAGGTTTTCATGCCCATCCGAACGATTTCCGTCGCTTCACTTTAATGGGCCTGGAAAATGTTTTTTCTAAGTTTAAAAAAATTGATAGTGGTGTTTGTGTAGGACCTTTTTCTGTGTTTGCTTGGTATTCCAGGAAACTGCCAAGATTTTTACTGGGGGAGTCGGTATATGGACTTATTTTAGAATTTTTGGTCGGGTGGCTGACATTTTGGATAAAATACTTAGATGCAATTGTGCCTGGTGCGCGCCGTGTCCATCAACTTGCGAGTGGCGTATATTTCTATGGCAGGAAAATAATTACATGAAAATAGCATATTTGATCACGGGATTACGTTATGGCGGGGCAGAAAAGCTTTTATATGTAACCTGCAAGCATCTACTGAAATTGGGCAAAGCCTCAGTTGTTGTCGTATATTTTGATCCTTATGCGCCCATGCAGCCACTTTTCGATGGCATAGGCGTTGAAACGCGCTGTATCAAACGCAATTTATTTACGATGTTCAGGTTGGCGAAATTGATCCGTGAACGGGATATCGATGTGGTTCACACCCATCTGATTCATGCGGATATCTACGGCAGGATCGCCGCCCTTTTGCCGTTCCAGAAAAAAGATTTGAAAATCTTTTCTACCGCGCACGGCACAGAATGGTTTCGTTGGCGCAAATCAATCTACTGCGCCATGGTGCGCCGGCTCGACCGCTGGCTGTCGCTGCCTGAAAATTCTCACATCATCGCCATATCCGCAAGTGTGCGTGACATGTTGATTATGAATGAGGGGATTGCTGCGGATAAAATAACCTTGCTCTACAACGCCGTTGAAGTACCGGATGCCTTGCCCCCCTGTCTGCCACGGGAGGCGCATGTGCCGTTTCGCATCCTCTATGTCGGACGGCTCGCGCCGGAAAAGAATATTCCCTGCCTGCTGCGCGCGGTGGCACGGTTGCGGGATATCCCCGTCACCCTTACCATCGTTGGCGAAGGCAAGATGGCCGATGCGCTCGCGGATGAAATCATCAAGCGCGATCTGACGCACCGTGTCGAGTTGGTCGGCGCTTCCTTGACGCCGGAGGTGTTTTATGCTTCCCATGATCTTTTCGTTTTACCCTCCTTGCACGAGGGGCTGGGCATTGTCATCCTGGAGGCATTTTGTCACGGATTGCCTGTGATCGGGTCTAGGGTGGACGGCATTGTCGAGCTGCTCGATCAGGACCGCGGCCTGTTGTTTGACCCTGATGATGATGCCCAACTGGCCTCCCATATCTGGATGCTATCGCGAGATGCCGAGATGTACCAAATACTACGACAGCGCGGATTCGAGTACGTCAGCACTACTCATGGTATTGGCAACTATGTGCAGGCCTTGATGCAGATCTATGAGGATATGGTTTCATCCTAAAAATTAATGAGCCAAACTCGAATTAAAATATGTCATGTGCATCTGCTGCCGCTCATATAGGGTTTGCAGAAATCGATGCTCGAGATTGTGTCGGGACTGGATCGTCCCAAGAACGAAGCAATGCCGGGGCGGTGATTACGTTATACACAAAAGAGCTGGAGCAAGCAGCGGCCGATTAACTCGGTTGATCCTGGGGGGAGGCCAACATCTGGAATGGCCGGTGTCATACATGCTGTATCCTGCAGTTTAGCAGGTTTGGCAAGGTTATTGCATTATGATTAACACCGTGCATCTGAGCAGCCCTTCTGGCACCATAAGCGTTGTAAATGATTCAGGTTGAAACACTTTTGCTGGTCTGAAACAAACCAGCATGGTGCAAACTCGCACAATGCCGGTTTTCCAGCGGGTTATATCATGCATGACAGGCATGGAATGAAAATGACGGGGAAAATGATAAAAACCAATAAAAAGATTCGCGTGCTTCATATCATAACCAGGCTCATACCCGGTGGCGCGGATGAAAATACCATACAGACGGTAATCGGGCTCGATAAATCCCGTTTCCGTATTGACCTGGTGGTGGGCGGTCTGTCCGATCAAGATATGATCGGCCGGGTGGAAGGATGCCGCATCATCATGATACCGGAGTTGATTCGTGAACCCGCTCCGGGCAAGGATTTAAAAGCGCTCTGGCAGCTCATTCGCTTGGTGCGGTCACAACGGTACCATATTGTTCATACCCATACAGCCAAAGCCGGAATCCTTGGGCGTCTGGCCGCTGTGATCGGGCGAACGCCAATCATCATACACACGTTGCACGGCGCCACCTTTCATCGCACCATGTCGGCCATCACTGCACTTTTCTATCGTCTCCTCGAACGACTGGCTGCAAGGGTGACGGATAAGCTGGTAACAGTCGGCGATAACCTGCGCGATATCTATGTGTCAGCTGGCATTGGAAAAGAGGAACAATATATCACGATCCGCAGTGGATTTGAATTGGCGCGTTTCAAACTGAGTGATGCAGAGATCGCCCTGCGGCGCAGAAAGACCAGACGGGAATTGGGCTTGTCCGACTCGGCCTTTGTAATCGGTTCTGCCTCCCGATTGGAACCGCGAAAAGGGCAGTATTACTTTCTGGAGGCGGCACAACGTCTGTTGCAAGAGTATCCCTCTCTACACTTTATCCTCGCCGGCGATGGCCCTTCTGCTCAGGAATTGCAAACCCTGGCGCACTCGCTGCGCATCAGTTCGCAGGTCCATTTTCTGGGACACAGAAACGACATCGAAGATGTGATGGCCAGCATGGATGTATTTGTCCTTTCCTCGTTATGGGAAGGATTACCGCAAGTATTGGTACAGGCCGCGGCCCTGCGAAAACCAATCGTCTGTTTTGATACCGAAGGCGCGTGCGAGGTGGTGCATGGCGGTGAAAATGGTTTTGTCGTACCGCGCGGCGATGTAACGGCTATGACCGAAGCCCTTTTTTATCTGGTTTCGCATCCACAGCAAGCCCGACGAATGGGCGCCGCCGGTCATCGATTCGTCGGCGATGATTATGACAAAGCCGTTATGGTCAAAAGAATTGAAGGACTATACCACAAGTTGGCAAAGAAAACGGTGCTTGGGACAACACGCACCCAAAGGATGTCGCATCCGCCGGCAAAGCAGCATGGCAGTTTAAGACCTGTTATGCAAGTAGGAAATGGACAGGATGCAAAAAGATAACTGGTTCACCAGTTCATCTAGTAAGCGGGCAGAAACCTTAACTCATCTGATTAGGCACTATTAGAATGCAACTCTGGCTCTATTTTTTCCTTAGTCTGGCTATCGCTTTGGCAATTACACCCCTGGTGAGATTTCTCGCCATGCGGTACAGCATTTACGCCTACCCGAACCACCGTACGGTGCATCAGGGCGCAGTACCAAAATGGGGGGGAGGATCCATAGTCGTCGCATTCGTCATCAGTGCGCTCTTCCTGTACTGGCAATCTCCGCAGCTCATTGAGAAATCCTTGATGTTGCTCAGCTTGCTCTTTGGCACAATCATCCTGTTCATTCTCGGTTCCTTTGATGACAAGTATGATCTGAATTGTAATCTGAAACTGACTGTTGAGCTGATCGTCGCATTGGCGGTCGCAGTCAGCGGCTGGCGTTTCGAAACCTTGCTCCTGCCGGGTTTTGCCGAACTTTCCCTGGGGTATTTCTCTTATCCCTTCACCATGCTGTGGATCGTCGGCGTCATCAACGCCGTCAATATGGTCGACGGCCTCGATGGATTGGCCAGCGGCATAGCCCTGGTGGTGGCCCTGGTTTGCATCGGCATCTCGGCTATGTTTGGAAACCAACTGGTGATTGTCATATCCATGCTGCTGGCGGGTGCCGTCCTCGGTTTTCTGCGTTACAATATCAATCCGGCCTCCATCTTTATGGGGGATTCCGGCAGCCTGCCCCTCGGTTTTATCCTGGCACTGCTCAGCCTCCATACAGCCACCATGGCACCGGGGCGCGTGGCCATCATGGTGCCACTGCTGTTGCTGGGACTGCCCTTGACTGATACCACCCTGGCCATCATCCGCCGTTTACGCCGGGGCATACATCCGTTCCATGCTGACCGGGAACATATCCATCACCGTCTGGTCAGACTGGGATTAAGTCAGCCCGGTGCAGCGTTATTCATGGTAGGCCTGAGCCTGATTTTCGGCATCCTCGCGTTCCTGTTGGCCCAAGGTATGCACACGGATTTCAAGTTCCTGGGACAATTGCTCCCCTGATGGCATTAGCGAGTTTTGTAAGCCATGATAAAGTGCTTGCGAATAATAACCGTGTTTCCTACTTTACGGGCATTTAGCAGTGGTTAATCAATGGACTGATTTGACGTTTTATGAACCGTCACGCATCTTTCATCATTTTATTTATCTGCCTTTGGGCAGTTTTTTTTATCTGCCCTTCAGTATCAGCCCAGGCGCAACCCACTCTGCAGCTGCTGGAGGATACGCCATCTCATAAAGTATACGAATGGACGGCGCCGGAGTGGGCCTGGCGTACGATCATGGCCGACGGCAAAACCTTCCTCATGCCCGATTCAAACGCAACCCTTCTGTGGATGCAGTCGGGGTACCCTGTTTTGCCGATGATCAGCCTCAGCCTGACCTTGCCGGCTGGTCAGCGGGCCAGCATATCCTTGACGGATACCGTTTTTGTCCGCCAGGAGTTAGCCGCACCGCTCTATTTTTCCCCCGAGGAAAATCCTGCCGCCTCCAGGCCAGGTGATGAATTACACGCGTTCTTCCCGAAAAGAATTTTACAATCCTCATTTGGCACGTCACGCCAAACTCAAATTTTGCAGTTGACTCTTTTTCCGGTGCAATGGCAAGAGTCCTCCACCAGCGTTCGATACCTGCGCTATGCGCGCATTCACGTCCGCATCAATCAAGAACCCCTGGCAAAACTTACCATGCGCGCGGATCCGCCACAGTGGCGCAAGGCGCTGCAATCCTATTTAAAGCTCTATTTGCTCGAAGAAGGGCCGTATCAGTTGAGCGGCGCAGATGTTGAATCAGCAGAGGTTTCACTTTCCGATGTGGATCCAGCCACGCTGCAGCTCTTTGTCAATGGTGTGGAACAGCCGATCGAACTGGTTGGCTGTGAAGACGGCCGGCTCGATCCGACGGATCGAATTCTACTCTATGGAAGAGCGCGTCGTGGCGATCATGGCGAATTCTACCATGATTACAGCGACACCATGGTGTATTGGCTCACCTGGGGCGGACCTCCCGGAAAACGATATGAAAAAATGGCAGCGCCAGAAAACACAGCCTTGGTGGATTTTTTTGCCGATTCGCTCCATTATGAGAAGGATATATCCTTTTATTCGGGCGATTCGGACAGCGATATCCATAACAGCGAAAAAGTCTCCGGGGAAGGCTGGGTATGGGCCGTCATCAGCCGCAATGGCAGTGCTGTGTTTAATTTCGCGGTGCCGGATGCAGCGCTGGAGCAGGATTCACTGGTGCTGCGCATGCGCATCCGCGGCACTACGCTGGATGCGCAATCTCCGGACCATCACGTGCAAATTTCCTTGAACAATACCATGGTGCACGAATTGTGGTTTGATGATCGCGATGAAAAACTACTCCGTTTTCTGGTTCCCCGAGAACTTGTGCGCAAGCCGGACAACGCATTGACGGTGCGGTTATTGGGCGATACGCCTTCTGAACGGTCGCAGATTTACGTTGATTGGATCAAAGTGGATTACAGGCGCCAGACGCGTTTGCAGGACGGGTGGTTGGATATAGCTGCACCTGAAAAAAGCCATGATGTTTATGTCTCCGGTTTTACCAGTGAAGACGCCCATGTCTGGGATACAGCCGCTGGAATAATGCATCCAATCTCCGCGATGGGCAAAATGTGGTTGAGCCGCATTGAGGTTCGTTCTGCGGGTTACGCGGATGGCGATTATGCGTATTTTCTCCGTGAAGGGCAGGTAGTTTCCACCGGTACACGTGGCATCAACCTTTGGTATTTGGACCCTGTTGATGGTCGTGTAGTTGAGCAGAAAAAATTTGATACCTATGCATCATCAGAACAGTCAGATAGTATGGCGGTCTGGATTCAGCGGTTGCCTGTTGGTGCTCTTGTTGTTGCTTCAATTCGCGATGAGGGCAGTGTCAAATTAACGGAATCTGCAAGGCTAGCTCTAGAGAACCTTGGCAGCAGCCGCATTCGCGAACTCGGTGTTCGTGATTCCTGGGCCATGATTGGGGAGAAGGGCAAGACGCCCGGCAGTGTGTTGGAAGTATTGCAGAAAAGCAAGAGCGGTTCCGCCGTTGTCAAGAGCAAATTATTTTTCCGGGATGGTGGCCCCAGCAATGCGGTTCGTGTCCCGTTACCTGCTGCTGCGATTCCCCGTCTGGTCGTTTTTGATGGGACCGCCGCACGCCAGCCTTTGCGCGTGGTTAAATATCAGGACAAGGATCTGCGCAGCGGCGGTCAGGGCGCGGATTATATTCTCATCACCCATACGCGTTTTCTGACAGAGGCGAAGCACTTGGCCGATTATCGCGCCAGGACCAATGGCTGGCGCACAATGGTTGTCGATGTCGAATCGATTTACGACGAATTCGCGGATGGGCTGGCCAGCCCCGACGCTCTCAAAAAATTCATCCAACATGCCTACCAGAACTGGGCCCAGCCTGCGCCGGCTTTTGTCCTGTTCTTTGGAGATGCCAGTTGGGATCCCAAAAATAATTACAAGGTGACGGCGCCGACCGAATTCGTACCGACTTACGGCAGTCCGGTCAGCGACAATTGGTTTGTCTGTGTCGATGGCCCGGAAGATGTGCTGCCGGACCTATGGCCCGGAAGAATTCCGGTCAAATCACCCGAGGAGGCGGCCGCGAGCGTGGCAAAAATTGTCGCCTTCGAACAAGGACCGAGTGGAGATTGGCGAAAGAATTTTCTCTTCATCAGCGGGGGATTTGATTTTATCGAACAGGGGCAATTCGGACAACAATCAAAACGGCTGATTGCGGATTTCGTTGAATCGGCCCCAACCTGCGGCAGCGGGCTCTTGCTGCACAAATCCAGTGAGGGCTATCAAGAGGGTGAACATCGTCAGGAGATACTGGATACCATCGATCAGGGGGTGGCGTGGGTGAATTTTATCGGTCACGCCGGCAGCCGCACCTGGGATTTGATGTTTCATAACGTCGATATCGATGCCTTGGACAATCATCCGCGCTTGCCGTTTATCACCTCCATGACGTGTCATACCGGCCGCTTTGCCGAACCCAATCAAACCTCTTTTGGCGAGTACTTTGTTATGGTGCCGGAAAAAGGTGCTATTGGTTTTATGGGCACTTCGGGCTGGGGATACTCTTACGAAGATTATACTTTCTTGCGCAAATTGTTTCCATTGGCTTTGCAGGATACGGTGCGCCATTTAGGGGAACTGGTCTCCAAAGCCAAAGTGCGGCTGTGGCAGGATGCCGCAGCCAACAAGCATATCCTGGATATGGTTTATCAATATAACCTGCTCGGCGATCCGGCTGTCCAACTTGCTGTCCCAGATCGTCCAGATTTGACTATTCAGGCAACGGAAATTTTTGTTCAACCTGAAATTCCAAGCGAAGCTGATTCTTCAGCGCAGATATGTGCTTATGTGCGAAATTTTGGTTTAAAAACCTCTGATAGTGTCACTGTTCAAATATCTACTCAACATCCCAATATTGGGGGACAGATTTTAGCACCGAGGTTACGCGTTGGCCCTGTTTGTCGCTTGGATTCAGTGATTGTGAAATGGCCACTCAGGAATATGGCTGGAAACGTGGAAATAATTGCCGCGGCTGATCCGGAAAACAAAATTTATGAATTTTCTGAAGATAATAATACTTCCAAGAGAACAACGTTTGTTATGGCTGGAAGAATCGATATTGTTGTGCCAACCTCGTATTCAGTCGTACCAGCTGAAAACGTGACTATAAAGTTGATAGACTCCCAAAGCAGTCTAAGCTCAACAAAAATATATAAAATTGAAATTGATACATCAAAAACATTCACGAGTCCCGCTTTACAGTTTTTTCGATTAGTGGACGATCAAGGGCCTGTGATTGCTTGTAATCCTTTTGATCTCCTTGAAGGACAATCTTATTTCGTTAGAACATTGGATTCGTCTCAACATAAAAACATATGGCGTGAAAGAAAATTTACGACTGCATTTTCTGACGAATACGGTTGGATGCAGTATGGAACGGATAATTTTAATGATGGTATCTTTATAAATGTGCAATCAAGTGATGAAGCGGTATTATCTAATAACAAAATCAGATTATACGCAGAATCCGCAGGCTATAATGATGGTAATTTTGCGCGAATAATAATAAAAAACGATCCAGCAGTAGAACCACATCGAGGGCATAATATTGCTGTTGTTGATGCTCAGACAGGACTGCTCAAATCGACTAATCTCTTCGATACGTATAGTGATTCATCAGCAGCTAATAGAATGGCCAAATTCATTGAAAAAGTGGAACTTGGTGATTATGTGTTAGCTGCAATCATGGATGAGGGTTCTGTAAGTATGACAGAATCTGCCTTTCAAGCTCTTGAGAGTATTGGGAGCAATTTATGCAGACTAGTCAGCCCTCGTGATTCCTGGTCGATCGTAGGAATAAAAGGCGCGGCAAAAGGAACGGTACGAGAAAAACTATCAAGATCTCGAACAGGATCAGCGGTTGCTGTTGATACCATCGAGGTTTTAAATGATTCCGGCACCCTCCTCTCCCCCCGCATCGGCGCAGCCGCGCGCTGGCATTCCCTGCGCGCCGATGGCGATATCCCCGCCGAGTGCACCCTCGATCTCGACGTGCTCGGACAACGGCGCAACACCACCCAATGGGACACCCTGCGCACCCGTCTCGCCCTCAATCAGAATCATGACATCAGCTCCATCCCGGCCCAACTCTATCCATTCCTGCGCCTGCGCGCCAACTTTCGTTCCCTGGATCGCCTGCATACGCCAAATCTCAGCAGTTGGAGGGTATATCATGATCCTGTGGCGGATCTCGCCGTGAGCCCCGCCTATCTTTCCCTGAGCGCCGATTCCGTACTCAGCGGCGAAGACGTCGTGCTCAAACTGGATCTCTTCAATATCGGGCTGGCCGCCGCGGACAGCGTACAGATATCCTTCGCTGAAACCATCGCCGGGGCGGAGGAACGCATTTTTTCCCGGTTGACATTGACAAAACCACTCGAGTCCGATCAGTCCGCTGCCATCACGCAGCTTTACACGCCCTCCGGCCGGCCCGGGCTGCGGCTGCTCACCGTGCGCATCGACGCGGACAATTTTATTAATGAGCTCTCCGAGGCCAATAATGTCCTCACCGCTCAAGTCCACGTCGTCGCTGATACAACCCGTCCGCACCTGGATGTCACATTCGACGGCCGTGCCATCACCAGCGGGGAGCTGGTCTCGAATCAACCTGTCATCGAGGCGATGATCCTGGACAACAGTCCCCTGGCTGTGCAGGACACCCTTTTGATTAACGTTTTACTCGATGGTAAGCGCCTCGCTTTCGTGCCCGGTTCTGGCAGCGGCCAGGTGTCGTTGACCACCGCAGGGGGCAAAACCTGCCTGCGCTTCTCGCCGCTGTTGAATGATGGAGAACACTGGCTGGAAATTTATTATGCCGATGCCAGCGGCAATGCGAATACTTATACCATTGCATTCAGAGTGATCAGCGATTTACAGGTGCTGGAGGCTCTCAACTATCCCAATCCGTTCATTGATAATACGACGTTCACGTTTGATCTCACCCAATCCGCGCACATCTCCATCCGCATCTACACCGTCAACGGCCGCCTGATTCGCGTGCTCGAAGCCGGGGAAAGGACGCCAGGCTTTAATCAGGTGCCCTGGGATGGCAGGGATGAGGAGGGCGATGTCATCGCCAACGGTGTTTATCTCTATCGCGTGCTGGCACAAAGCGGCGAGCATCGCGCCGAGGCCCTGCAAAAAGCCATCCTGATGCGCTGATATTTTTTTCAGAAAACCCAGTCATTGAACCAGAAAAAAAGCGCGTAATTCTGCAAAAAGCCATCCTGATGCGCTGATCTCTTATTCCTCATTCTGCTGAAGACCAGTAACAAAAAATGCCATTTGATTTGGCGGAAAAATTT
Organism: Candidatus Zhuqueibacterota bacterium; assembly: GCA_963169875.1. Classification (GTDB taxonomy): domain Bacteria; phylum Zhuqueibacterota; class Zhuqueibacteria; order Residuimicrobiales; family Residuimicrobiaceae; genus UBA2214. The sequence goes on along the minus strand of CAUJEL010000018.1, from coordinate 162 downwards.
TGTAAATTTTTTGTTACTTTTTGGTCTGATCTATTTATTAACCGCCGAGCGCGCACGGCCCGCCGAGCAGTTGCTTTTATGATGATGGAACAAGTTTAATTTGAATTCTATCTCAGTCCTAAATTGAGCGATTGGTGCACAAAAGGCAACCTTGCGAAGGTT
>CAUJEL010000017.1 GCA_963169875.1 Candidatus Zhuqueibacterota bacterium | reverse complement strand
CTTTGGTTCCCAGCGTGGCGGCGGCGAGCGCCTGTGTCTGCCCGCGGGTGAACAGCGCGGAACCGTGTGCGCGCGGCAGCAGACCGACTTCAATCGAGATATCGCGGATATCATTGAGGCCACGGCCATCCAGACGGGTCTTTTCCTGGAGAACCATTTCGCGCATCAAATCACTTTCCATTTTGTGGAGTGACTCGACGATGCGCATCTCTTTTTCCGGAAAAGTCTCCGCTAATTCGGACACTGTTTTTTCGAAAACAGCCAGGATAGCGTCACGTCGTGCTTCTTTTTCAGCGATACGTAACGATTTGTTCAGTTCCGCGCGGTAAGGTTCCAGGGCTTCTGCGAGGCCTTCCACGGGCTCGGGCTGCGGGATTTCCATTTTCGATTTTCCTGCTTCGGCGATCATCTCATTTTGCAAAGCGATGATCTTGCGAATGGCATCATGGCCAAAGTCTAAAGCGGCGATCATCTCGTCTTCAGAGATTTCTTTTGCTTCCCCTTCCACCATGATGATGGAATCAGCGGAAGCAGCAATGACAAGATCGATCGTGCTTTGCGCTTGATCTTCGAACGTTGGATTGGCGATGAATTTTCCGTTAACGCACCCCACACGCACACCGGCAATGGGTACTTCGAAGGGAATGTCCGATACGCCAAGGGCCAGAGAAGTTGCTGTGATTCCGAGGACATCGGCATCATTGACTTTATCTGCAGAAAGAACGGAGACAAAAACCTGGATCTCATTGCGGAAAGTTGAGGGGAACATCGGCCGAATGCCACGATCGATGAGACGGGCACTGAGGATCTCGTTCTCAGTGGGTTTACCTTCTCGCTTGAAGAATCCACCTGGGATTTTTCCGGCGGCATAGGCTTTTTCGCGGTAATCAACGGTCAAGGGGAAAAAATCTCTTTCTTCCGAAGCCTTTTTATCCGCGACCACGGCGGCGAGCACCACGGTATCGCCCAGTTGTACCCAGACTGCGCCGTTGGATTGTTTTGCCAGCTTGCCGGTCTCAAAAATGAATGTTTGACCTTCAAATTCCATTTGTTTGTGTAGAAACATGTTTCCTCCTGATGGATTCAATCCACTGTCAACCTGTTCGCAACCAGTGCGATGGTTATCGTGCATCTGCTTGTATCAGTTCTTGTCAGATGGCGCGGATTGAATCCACGGTTGTATGAGGCAGGACTAAAGTTTCCCCGAGGGTACAGCCGGCTTTTTCCTCATGGCCTGAAGCCACGCGGAACAAACCGGCTGGGACGAGATGGTTTAGTTGTCCTGCGTACTTGCCTGAACGGCCTGATCGGGATCGGCCAAGTCTGTCAGGCGTAATTGTAATTTATGAAAAATATCCTTCTTGACGATGTAGACGGTTCTATCGTCCCCTTTTTTCGCGTAGAGCGTTTCCGCATCCTTGTCACTGCCGAGGGCCAGATCCAGTATCCTCTCCCCATTCAGGGAGGCGCGGCACTGGATGCGCGGCTTGTTCAATCCATAAGGCTGCAGCGATTGCGGATCATCGCTGGCAAATCCGGTTGCGGTCAAGGTCTGCAGTTCTGTCAGAATGCTGGACAATTTCCAGTCCTTCGCCTTGCGACGCACGGGCTGGGTTACGGACCAGTGATTGGCGGTGTCCTTGCTGCAGACGTAAGTTGAATCCTGAACGGTCAACTCCACCAGATCGGCCTGTGCAATAAAGGACTCCACCAATTTTTTATTACGCAGATCCGCCGCACTGACACGGAGTATATGAACAAACGATGAATCAACGGTAAAAACCGGCGGCTTGGCGATATCTTGCGCGTAGTATTTGCCATCCTTCATTTTGCCGATGATGAGCGTTTTTTGCGCACGATGATCACCCAGGGTCACTGAAAATTTGCAGGCGGGCTCATCCAGGCCGTAGGCGGCAAGTTGGACGGGTTGCTCATCAACAAATTCAGCCGCGCGCTGATACGCGACGCGATTCATGATCTCATCGATTTTCTTGCTGTCGCCGCGATAGGATTTGGGATACTGCATTTCCCAATCCGATCCGGCCTTAATTAGTTTAAACAAACCCTGGGTGTTTTTAATTTCCAGAGAATTAACCTGGCTTTGTTGAAAACTCAAAATATTTTTGTCACGAAAATCAAAGGCTGTTTTATTGATATTCGTCCACAGGCTGCTGCTGGTCAGGAAAACATCCGGACGCCCCGCTTTGCGGGCATAGACGAACGAGCCGATCTGGCTGTCATCACCAACATAGAGCGTATCCTGATTCGTGCTGCTTTTTACGACCAGCACGCCGCGCGGAGGCAGCAAACCAAACGAATGGTATGCATTTGGATCTGAAGACACGATGCGCTCTGTTTTTGCCCATTCGAACATGTCCGCGATGGTGTTGATGACAGCATCATCGGCATCCGCCTGTACCGGTTCAAGAATGCGCCAGTTGCTGCTGTCGCGCCGGGCGATCAAGCCAGCCGGCCATATGGATATTTCGCTGATGGTCTTCCCTGAATAATCAAGTATCTTTTCGCTGCTTTTTTTCGCTTCTTCTTTTCGGGCATCCTGTTTGTTCAGGTAAACAACGCCAACGATGCCGAGAGCGAGCAATGCTGCAAAGATGAGCGTTGTGCGAAATTTCATATCCGATTTTACTCCTGTTTCATTAATACGCTTAATATGAACAAGGCTTCCCGAGAGAAGCCTTGTCGTCCTTCCATGTTACCTGCGCTTGCGATAAACGACGATGCCGGTGATAAAAATCGCCAGGGGCAAGAGAATGACGCCCAGATAGAGGATCAGGGTCGATTGCATCTGGGTCAAATTGATGCGGCGGTCTTCAGGATCGCGCGCTCTCACCGATATCAGGTCTTCCTCTTCAGCCAGCCAGCTGACGGCATTCATGAAAAAGTCGCCATTGCCTTGAACCCGGAAATAGGAATTGCCGGCGAAATCAGAATCACCGAAAATAACCAGCCGCGTCTTGGCAGTGCCACCGCTGGACGGGGCGGCATTGGTGGCGCTTTTTTCCACGGCAGCGGCCAGGGTGATGGGGCCGCGCACATCCAGGCCTTCATCGAAATCGATGCGGCCGGCCGTCAATGGACTGGTTTCCGCCCAGCTGCGTGGACTGGTCTTGGCAATTTCCTGAAACTGCGCCCCGGCCGAGCCCTCCGCCTCGCGGCTGATGGAGCGCGCTTCGGGGTAAAAGGTCATCAGGCTGAAATCCCTGGTGATGGCATGCGGCTCGTACTGCGAAACGATGGGAATCGTCGGACCGGCGCCAAACAGCTGCCCCAGCCCGGAGGCATCGACCACGATATCGTCCCCGAGTTTGCATCCCCAGGCAGCTGCCAATTCGGCATAACTCAGGCCCGCTTCCGGATCGATCATCAGCAGGGCTTTGCCGCCGCTATTGAGATAGTCATCGATCATACGGCGTTCATTGGCAAAAAGATCGCTGCGCGGGCCCGCCACAATCAACACGGCGCAGTCCGAGGGAACTGCAGTTTTTTCGGCAAGCACCATTTTTTCGATTTCATAGTTCTCGTCCGTCAAGGCCGTTTTGGCTGTATTCAGACCGGACTGATCCGTGGATTCGATATCCTTTTCGCCATGACCGGTCGTGAAGTAGATTTTTTTCTTTCCTTCGCGGGTGACCTTGATGATGGCGTTGGTTATGGCCTCTTCATCGGTTTTCTCGATTTTTTCCTCTTTACCGTTGGCTTCGACGACAAAAGTGCCGTAGGCTTTGATGGCGTATTTTTTGGCCAATCCGGGATCTTTGTCCGGGTCTGTAAAGGTGAAGTCGAGCTTTTCCGAAAAGTGTTTGTATTCAGTCAGCAGTTCCTGGGCCCGGGCATCTTCACCCGACTTGAAAAAGCCGATGATATGCACATCCCTGTCGAGATTTTTCAGGACATTTCTGGATTGGTCCGCCAGGCTGAACTGCCGGGCCGCCGTTGTGTCAAGACGCCAGGAAAAGCGGTTCATGAAGATATTAACCACAACGATGAGACCAAAGATGATGAGAATCATGAGGGCCGCATTGCTGCCGAATTTGGCCGAGCGGCTGGTCAAGCCTTTTTTGATCTCTTCGAATTGTACAATGATATAGAAAAGTAGTAATAAAATGCCAAAAACAAGCGGGATGTAAGCGCCAGCCGACATGGTGTTCAACAGAGAATAGACCACCAGGCCGGCGAGAATGGCGGCAAGTCCCGCCCATCCACAGTATTGAGCCAGTTTTTTCATCATCTTCCCCTCCATTTTGCGGATTCAATAGAGACAAATGACAGGAAGAGCCCCATGGTGATGAAACTGACATAGAATACCAGGTGTTTGGTATCGAAGACGCCTTTGCCGAAATCGTCAAAGTGCTCAATCAGTGAGAAATGAGACAGAATATTTCCCCACGACGGATTGACCATGCCGGATACCCAACCAATGGCCCAAAAGACCAGGATGAAGGTGATGGTGCTGACCGCAGCAATGATCTGGTTATCCGTGAGTGTGGAAAAGAATACCCCAAACGAGATGTAGCAAAGGCCCAACAGATAGAGGCCGAGATAACCCGTCAATATCTGTCCCAGCTCGGGTTTTCCAAAGATGAACAGCAGGATCATGTACAATCCTGTCAGCAGCAGCATGATCAGATAGAGAATGGCTGCAGCGCTGAATTTGCCCAGGATGGATTGCGTATTGGTCACCGGTGAGGTCAGAAGCAGTTCGATGGTGCCGCTCTTTTTCTCATCCGAATAGAGACGCATGGTGACCAGGGGCAGGAAAAACAGGGCGAAAAGGCTCATATTATGCAGCAAGGGCCGTATGGCCATCATGTTGACATTCAATTTGGGCATGGCCATGCGGTAATATTGCGCCTGCATGTCGGCGCGCATACACATCTGCACAAAGTTGGTGGCCAGCAGATAGAAAAAGATGCCGGAAATCAGCAAAAAGAGACCAGTCACCACATAGGCGATCGGTGAGGAAAAATAGGATTTCAACTCCCGATTCATGATAGCAAGGTAGTTTCTCATTGTCTGTCGACCTCCTCTTCCGTCGTAGTAACCCGCAGGAAAACATCTTCCAGACTGAGACTTTCGGATTTCAGCTCGTACAAGTCCCAGCCCTGTCCAATGACACTTTTGGCCAGATCGGGGCTTATGGCTTTTTCCGCCTTACTTTCGATGAGGAACTGCTGCGCCTGTTTGGCTTCGGTGTGGCCGAGATGCTGCACTTTGGTCACACCGGGCAAATTCGACAAGGCATTCTGGATATCCGCCAGAGGACCTGCGATGACAGCATGAACGCGCTGCGAACCGGATAATTTACGGGTCAAATTATCCGGTGTATCTTCCGCGACTACTTTTCCTTTGTCGATGATCACCACCCGTTCGCACGTCATGCTCACCTCGGGAAGGATATGCGTGCTGAGGATGATCGTATGATTGCCTGCGAGGGATTTGATCAGTTCACGTACTTCGATGATCTGTTTTGGATCGAGACCCACGGTGGGCTCATCCAGAATCAGGACATCGGGATTATGAACCAGCGCCTGTGCCAGGCCGACGCGTTGTTTGAATCCCTTGGAGAGTTGCTTGATGATGCGTTTGCCCTCATTGCTGATGCCGGTCTTGGCCATGGCATCGGCAACCGCTTTTTTGCGGTCACTGGGGCTGACGCCTTTGATTTTAGCGACGAAATCGAGATAATCCAGGACCCGCATCTCCGGATACAGTGGAGGGTTCTCAGGCAGGTATCCTATCCGTTTTCGTACTTCCATGGACTGATCATGCACATCGAATCCCGCCACTTTGGCTGTTCCACTGGTGGCAGGGAGATAGGTTGTGAGGATGCGCATGGTGGTCGTCTTGCCGGCCGCATTGGGTCCCAGAAACCCCAGGATTTCACCCTTTTCGACCTGGAAAGAGACATTGTCAACAGCCATTACTCGACCAAAAAATCGAGTCACCTGTTGCACATCGATCATCTTGTGTTTTCTCCTTTCTCGGTGGTCAAGTCGTCGTCGATCCTCTGAGCAGGACCTTTTCATGATCAGATGTAAATGGTTAGCGGCGAATACCCAATTCTTGAATGAGCATACGATAGAGATTAATATCGTTTGCTTTCAGATAATCCAGCAATCGACGCCGGCGACCAACCATTTTTAGCAATCCGCGCCGCGAATGGAAATCTTTGGGATTTGTTTGAAAATGTTTGGTAAGTTGATTAATGCGTTCAGTCAGCATGGCGATCTGAGCTTCCGTGCTGCCGGTATTGGCAACGCTTTTTCCGTACTTTTGTACGATTTCTTGTTTCTGTTCTTTGGTCAAAGGCATTGAAAAAACCTCCGTTTATTAACTTGGTTGTTGTTCTAAAAGTTCCATGCTTTTAAAAATATCTTTATTAATTTGTTCGACAAGATCCGCCGGTGAAGCAAATTTTTCATCACCTCGAATATAGGCGATGAACTCGATGTCCACTTCCTGGCCATACACCTCATTTTTAAAATCCAGCAGATAGGTTTCGATGACCCGTTCCGTATGTCCATAAGTTGGACGTGTGCCAATATATGTGACCGACTTGTAAGGATGTCCTGCTATGGATGTTCTCGACGCATAGATTCCGGAACAGGGTATCAGTTTATACTGTGAATAGGGTCTGAGGTTGATGGTCGGATATCCCAGACTTTTTCCGGTTCCAAATCCATGCACTACCATGCCGCTGATGCTATAAGGACGGCCCAATAATTCATTGGCTTTACCGATGTCTCCACTGCGCAAGTGCTCTCTGATCAGCGTACTGGAGATGATTTTATCATTTATTTGCAGAGGAGACAAGGAATCCACTGTAAAACCATTTTTTTGCGCAAGTTTCTGCAACAGATCCAGATTGCCGCTGCGGTTTATGCCGAACGCATGATCATGGCCTATAATAATCTGCTGCATCCGCATTTTTTTTAGGAGTATCTCTTCGACAAAAAATTGCGGATTCATAGCGGCAAAAGCCGGCGAAAAATGCGCCACGATCAGACGATCAAGACCGAGGTCATTGAGAATTTTTATTTTTTCCTCGATCGTGGTCAGAATACCAACGGTTTTTCGATCCATGGGCTGCAAAACCAGTTGCGGATGCGGCTCGAAGGTGACCATGGTGGCACAGGCGCCCGTTTGTTGAGCCCGGAACTGTAACTCCTGTAGTATCGCCTGATGACCGCGATGAACGCCGTCAAAAGTCCCCAGAGAGACGATACTCGCCCCGGTCGTGGTCAGCGTATTGATATTCCAGATAATCTGCATCAAATATCGAGATATTAATCGTCAAGCATATGTTTCAATTCAACAACGGTGACAGCCTCGTTGATGGTGAATTCGCCAATACGCGTCCGCTGCAGATGGGAAAGAAAAGCCACAGTTCCAAGACCATAGGCAACGTCTCGTGCCAGTGACCGGATATAGGTCCCTTTAGAGCAGACCACCGTGAAATCTATCGAATCCTCCCGTACTGCTTGCAGCTGTAAATCCTGAACAAAGACCTGTCGCAGCTGCGGTTCTGTATCCTGTCCCGATCGCGCCATTTCATAAAACCGTTTACCCTCATGGTGCAGCGCTGAGTATCGTGGTGGCACTTGTTCGATATGACCAATGAAGGAGCGCATGATCTTTTCAATGTCACCGGCCTGCGGGAGAAGCACTGGTTTCCGGCTGGTTATTTTGCCCGCAATATCAAGCGTATCGGTTTCGATGCCCAGCCGCATTCTGCCGCGATACGCTTTTTCATGACTCATCAAGGATGCGATCAGCTTGGTGGCTTTTCCGGTACAGATCAGCAAAACCCCTTCTGCAAAGGGATCCAGGGTTCCAGCGTGTCCGACTTTGGCTGGAGCAAGCCGCTTTTTCACCATGCGCACCACATCGAAGGAGCTCCAGCCAATAGGCTTGTTTATATTGAGAATGAAATCCGCAGGAACCGTACGACCTCCCGTGAGATGAAGGCCGCGCTCATGCCTTCTCATCCTTTTCCCGATTTATTTTTTCGAGCAAGGTTTGAATGTGCGCTGCATAGGCGAGCGAATCATCATAGAGAAAGACCATCTCAGGAATGTATCGCAATCCCAGGCGGTGTCCGACTTCACTGCGGATCCGGCCGGCGTATTGATGCAGGTTGTGTTCGGCTTTCTCGATATCCTGCTTTTCACCGAGCACGCTGAAAAATATTTTAGCGTGGCGCAGATCGTCCGTGATCTTGACATTCGTTATGGTGATAAAACCAAGGTCCGCGTTCTTCAATTCAAAGAGCAGATACTTGCTGACTTCCTCTTTGAGAAGTTCTGCGACGCGATCGGCGCGTTTATATTTTAGCATGATAGGGCCTAAATGATTTCGAGCTGTTGGTCGAGGACCTGAACATCGTCGCATGCCTCGACCAGCCGCAAAATCTCGGATATGACCTGGTCGATGAAGCGACGTTCATTGGCAACGAGGGCGATCCCGAGGGTCGTGCGTTGCCATTTTTCGTTTTCATCGACTTCTGCAACCGAGACATTAAATTTATTATGAATTCTCGTCTTTAAACTCTGCAGAACGAACCGCTTTGACTTGAGCGATCCGCTCTGCGGAATGAATAATTCAATCTGATATAATCCAACCAGCATGGCCATAAGAACGACTTATTCCAGCGTGCGTTTGGTTTCGACGACCTTGTAGGATTCGATGATGTCATTCACCTTGAGATCGTCGTAATTGTTCAAGCCGATACCGCACTCAAATCCTGAAGCCACTTCTTTGGCATCATCGCGAAATCGCTTCAACGATGAAATGGTGCCATCATGGATAAGGCGGTCATCGCGATATACTTTGACGCGGTCGCTACGGTTGATTTTTCCCGAAGTGACATAACTTCCGGCGATCATGCCGACCTTGGGCACTTTGAATACCTGGCGAATCTCCACCGTGGCGGTGAGTTCCTCGGAGATGGCAGGCGCCAGGAATCCTTCCAACGCGGACTTGATGTCGTTGACGATATCGTAGATGACATCATAAAGCCGGATATCCACTTCTTCCTTGCTTGCCAATTCCCTCGCCTTGGAGGTGGGCCGGACATTAAAGCCGATGATGATGGCGCCTGAGGCGGAGGCCAGCAGCACATCCGACTCGGAGATGGCGCCCACGCCGCGGTGAATGACTTCGACGGCCACTTCTTCGGTGCGCAAACTGATGAGCGTGTCGGTGATGGCTTCGATGGATCCATCCACATCCGCTTTGAGCACCACAGCCAACTGCCGCACCTGTCCTTTTTGGATCTGGCGCGAAATCTCATCCAGGGTGCGCGGATGGCTGCTCCAGCGTTCATGCTCGCGTTGCAGCTGTTGGCGCTTCTGGCTGATCTCGCGGGTATCCCGTTCGGATTTCAGGACGATAATAGAATCGCCCGCTTGAGGCATGCCATCAAAGCCGAGTACTTGAACCGGCATGGCCGGCCCCGTAGATTTGACGCGACGGCCATGGTCATCGAACATGGAGCGTACTTTGCCGCTGTAGGGACCGGCGATAAACGGATCCCCGATTTTGAGGGAACCGTTTTGCACCAGCACTGTGGCGACGACACCTTTGCCGCGGTCAAGACGAGATTCGATGATAACACCGCGTGCCAATCGTTCAGGATTCGCCTTGAGATCGAGGACCTCGGCTTCGAGAAGCACATTATCCAGCAGCAGCTCTACATTTTGTCCGGTCTTGGCCGAAATTTCCACGCACTGATGTTTGCCGCCCCACTGTTCCACCAGCACGCCGTGTTTTGAAAGCTGTGTGCGGATGTTATCCGGGTTCGCGCCCGGCTTGTCAACTTTATTAATGGCCACTATGATAGGCACGTTGGCGGCCTTGGCGTGACTGATGGCTTCCACCGTTTGCGGCATGACATTGTCATCGGCTGCGACAACCAGAATAACGATATCCGTCACCTGGGCACCGCGGGCGCGCATGGCTGTGAAGGCTTCGTGGCCGGGCGTATCGAGAAACGTGATGGACTTGCCGTCATCGGTGCTGACTTCATAAGCGCCGATATGCTGGGTGATCCCCCCTGCCTCACCGGCGATGATATCGCTCTTGCGGATAAAATCCAGAAGAGACGTCTTGCCATGGTCCACGTGCCCCATGATGGTCACAACCGGCGGCCGGCGCACCAGGTTTTCGCTCTCTTCCTCTTCCTTCTCCAGTTCTTCGAGCAGATCTTCACCGAATTCCGACAGAGGTTCAACCTCGTATCCGTATTCAGCGGCAAGCAGGGTGATGGTATCCATGTCGAGACGCTGATTAATGGAGACCATCATGCCCAGTTCCATGCATTTTCGAATCAAGTCCGAGGCGTCGGCTTCCATGAGCCGTGCGAGTTCAGATACGGACATGAATTCACTGACCTTGATGACCAGGGATTCTTCAACCTCGGCCTCGTCTTCGGCCTGGACGCGGCGTTTTTTGCGTTTACCCTTGCCCGTATCATCCATGGCCGCCATGGTTTGACGAATGGATTCCTGAATTTCCTCTTCGTTGAAGGTGACTTTTTTCTTCTTCTTGGCGCGTTTGCGTTTATGCTCAACTTCAACGGGTTTAACGACGACAGGTTCCGTCTTTTCAGCGCCCTTCTTCTTGCGTTTGCGTTTACGCTTTTTCTTGCGCGCTCTTCCCTCTTCGGCTTCCATTTCGCTCAAACGCTCAGCCGGCACCATCTCTTTTGCAGGGGACCCTGGTTTTTCCGGCTTGGATACTTTGCCTTCGGAAACTGTTTCGGTTTCACGTTCTTTGGGGCGTTGACGCTTGCCTAATTCTTCAGGCGGAATTTCAATGACGATCAGTTTTTTGCGGGTCTTGCTCTCAACATCCTCGGGCTTGATCTCGGTAATTTCAGCAACTGCATCGGTTTTTACCGTGTCAAGGTCAGCCGCGGTTTTTTGTTCAGGTTTCCTGGCTTTTGCGGAATCTTCTTTTACAGGAGCGGGCAATGATTCTTCTGCGGCTTCAGCTTCGCGTTTTTTGCGCAAGCCGGGCATCTCTTTGGCATACTCCTGCGCAACACGCAGGCGGCGTTCCAGGTTTTGTTGGGCTTCGAGTTTTTTCGCCTCTTCATTGGCCTTCTTTTCACGAAGCCTGCGGCGGAATTCATACTCTTCGTCCACCTGGACTGCTTTCTCGCCGAATTTTTCAGCGACCAAAGCGTATGCGTCATCCGAAACCAGGCTCATCTGGTTGCGAATGTCAAAGTTCAGTTTTGTGAGGTAAGCGATGAGAGCTTCATTGGAGATATTGAACTCTCGTGCAACTTGAAATACCCGCATTTTTACAGACAAATTATAGCTCCTAACGTATGACCGGCAAAACCTTTATGATAACAGCAACGAGTAACTTTTAGTGCGACTCCGCTTCAAGCGCAGAGATGATTTTTTCCGCAGTCTTGACGCCAATGCCAGGCAGCTTGGTCAGGTTTTCGACTTCTGCATCAAGAACATCGCGGACGGTGGCATATCCGCCCTCCAGTAAGATTTGTTTCACTTTTTCAGAAACGCCAACGACGTCATCCAATGGTTTGTCCAGGTCGCGCTGCGCATCGATCATCTTTTTATAATCTTCTTCGCGCATGGTTTGAATATCATAACCAGTCAATCTGGACGCAAGCCGCCGGTTCAAGCCCCCCTTGCCAATGGCCAGAGAGATTTGTTCGTCGTCCAGAACAGCACTGACTTTTTTCTCTTCTTCATCGATAATGATACGTAGTGGTTTGGCCGGACTGAGTGCGCGGGTGATAAAAATTTCCGGTTCACTGCTCCAATTGATGATGTCAATTTTTTCATTATTCAGTTCGCGAACAATGGACTGAATGCGCATGCCCTTCATGCCAACACAGGCGCCAACCGCATCTATGCGCTTGTCGTGGCTGTAGACGCCGATTTTGGTGCGTTCGCCCGGCTCGCGCGCAATGGCTCTGATTTCGATGATGCCTTCTTCGATTTCCGGCACTTCATTTTCAAAGAGACGCGTGATAAAGGCAGGATCTGCGCGGCTGACAACAATTTCCGGACCACGATTGCTTTTACGGACTTCTTTGATGACTGCGCGCAAAGACTCGCCGCGGCGGTATTTTTCATCCTTGATCTGTTCCGATTTGGGCAAAACCACTTCAATCTTGTTGTCCACGGTCATGAAAATTTCATCACGATTAATTTGCCTGATCTCGCCGATGAGAATCTCACCGACGCGATTGACGAATTCTTCATAGATGAGCTCTTTTTCGATCTCCTTGATGCGCTGATTCAAGTTCTGTTTGGCGGAGATGATGAGACGACGGCCGAACATGGATGGATCCACGATCTCCAGATATTCATCTCCTATTTCCAGATCAGGTTCCGTTCGTTGTGCATCTTCCAGCGCAATTTCGGTCACATCGTCCTGAACTTCCACAACGATGCTTTTACTCTGGTAAATTTCTATCTCGCCCTTTTCCATATTAACAAAGATCGAGTAATTACCATTCTGTCCGTATTTCTTTTTCACCAGGCTCAAGAAAATCTCCTGCAGAATTCTGGACAGCACTTCCTTGTCGATGTTTTTCTCCTTCACCAGGAGAGAGAATGCTTCGACGATTTCATTTTTCATAGTCTGTACCCAATGAACATCATTTCATTTCAACAACTATTTTTGCCAACGTAATATCACTCAGCGCAATTTTTTCTTCACCCTGAGGGATGCGGAGATACAAAAAATCTGATTCAACATGATCGATATGCCCCAGGCACTGAAAAGATTCGCCGCCCGTAGCATAGTGCACATCCACTTTACGATTCCGGTGCCGGACAAAATCTTTGCTGGTTTTGAGCGGGCGATCGATTCCCGGAGAAGATACTTCGAGGGTATAGCGTCCTGCGATGGGATCTTTTTGATCGAATATGTCTGCGATGGCGCGACTGGCTCGCGTACAACGATCAATGCTGATGCCACCTTCCTCGTCGACATAGACGCGAATGATGCATCGTCCCCCTCCGCCCTTCACTTCCAGGTCTACAAGGTCGATACCTAATCCGTCCAGGACAGGCTCTATAAGTATTTTAATATCTTCTGTTTGTGTCACTGTCTCTTACCTTATAACAACAAAAAAGTGGGCCGGATGGGACCCACTTCAGTGGCATAATATATAAAAAAATAATGAACTATGCAAGAAAAATCGCCAAAAAATCACTCGCCCAGCATACTGAGGAGCATGAGGGCTTCGTCTTTTTCCGTCGCCTTGGGGTAATCCTCGATTACTTTTTGGTACACAGCTTTGGCTTTGGCATTATCGCCCAGGTTTGCATAGCACCGTCCCGCTTGAATGAGAAAATTGGGTGCCAGAACGGATTCATATTTGTTGGCCGCTTTTTCAAAGGCCTGAGCCGCTTCCTGGTATTTTTTCTGCGCCTGCAAAGACGCGGCTATGCCGCCGTGTGCCGCAGCGATAAAATAATCATCGCCTGAAAAGCTGGATGCGAATTTGCGATAGCTTTTTTCGGCATTGACATAATCTTTATTGTGGAAAAAGGCGTTGGCCAG
>CAUJEL010000016.1 GCA_963169875.1 Candidatus Zhuqueibacterota bacterium | reverse complement strand
TGCTGGCACCCAGGGTTTCGGCAAGTTCTGGGGCGATGCCCTCACGTCGCTGACGCAGGCGGCGGATCCGACCGGACGTACCACGGGCGTCATGAAACTGGCTTGTGTCGCCGCCGCCGGTGACGGCAAAGCTGCCATCGGCGTCGATCCCCTGCCCCTGGGCTGGCTCTCCGCAGATGCGCCGGGCGCCGAATTTTTCACCTTCGATATCTATCTGCCCACTGATTTTCCCGATTCCGCGGTGATTAAAATCTGGGCCCAGATCGCCGAAGGCGCCTGGCAATGGACCGACTATAAATACTCCATTGCCGGCGAAGGCTTGCATATCAAAGCCGGCCAGTGGGTCACCATCCACTATCCGGTGCGCTATTTCATGGGCATTTATGCCAACTTCCAGCCCTGGTTGAAAATCAAGGGCGGCATGGAAATCTACTACCCGAGCGACAAGAGTTCCGCGGGTTTTGCCGGCGATGTGCTCATCGATAACTTCGCACTGGTCGGCGTCGACCCCGTGGTGGTTTCAGATTTCAGCGGCGACAACACCAGCTTTGGCATCTATTGGGGCGGCTCCGCGTTGAGTCTCGCCCTCGATCCTGATCCGGCCGATGCGACCAATCAGGTCCTGACGCTGGCTTGCGATGCCTCGAAAAGCGATTACAAGGCCGCCATTGGCACCGATCCCGTGGACTTTTTGTGGGAGTCCGAGACCGCCGAAGGCGCTTACATGGCGACCTTCGACGTATTTGTCCCGGCTGATTTCCCGGCCAATGCCGTCGTCAAATTGTGGATGCAGGTTGCCGAAGGTTCCTGGCAATGGACCGATTACAAATTCTCCATCTCCAGCGAAGGCGAACGCATTCAAGCCGGCAAGTGGAGCACCATCCATTACCCGGTGAAACTGGCCACGAGCACCTGGCCCAATTTCGATCCATGGTTGCATGTAAAAGGCGGTCTGGAAGTCTATTTCGGCGAAGGCCAGACCTGGGCCGGAAATGTCCTGATCGACAACTTTAAGCTGCATACGCTCGAAGTGGGCGAAAAATGGGTTGTTGGCAGTTTTGAAAAAGCCTCCGGCGGCACGCAGGGCTTTGTCAATAACGGCTGGGGCGCAGCCCTGGTCGGCGTCGCCCAGGCTGCCGATCCCTCCGGCCGCACCCTGGGTGTGCTGAAAACCGACTGGGATTTCAGCAAAGCCCCGGATAACGGCAAAAAAGGCTCCTTCGACAACACCAATGTCAACCTTGGCTGGACGGACACCGATACCGGCGCCACCGCCATCACCATGGATGTGTGGGTGCCAGCGGATGCCCCACTCGGCGCGCAGATCTCCATCTTCGCCATGGATCATGCCACCTGGACCTGGACGGAACAATCCTTCTTCCTGAACGATTCCACCTTCATGCCGGGTAAATGGAATACCATGACCTATGATGTCATGAAGTACGTCGCCTCGGGTGAATTAAATCCCAAGGCTGTTCTCACCATGGGTTCGCAAATCTACTACAATGTGCCCAACAACTGGGTTGGTTCAATCTACTATGACAACGTCACCCTCGTGGGCGTTGCCGAGCCCGAAGGCCAGGTGGCTTCTCCAGCCATCACCGGCGAAGTCAACACCGTTACCACAGCCGGCGCGGTTTTCCAGCTCTTCAACATCACCTGGGAAGACAATGAAATCGGTACGGAAACCTATAACGTTTACATGAGTGATGCGCCGATCACCGATGTCACCGCACCCGGCGTAAAACTCATCGGCGATGCCGTCGCCCACGGCACGCAGTATTACGCTTTCCGTCCCTATTCCAGCAAGTCCGCCGAAGTGACGCGCTATTTTGCCGTCACCGCGGTCGATGCCAGCGGCACGGAATACGATCTCGGCCCCAATTCCGCCGTCGGTCCGCTCACCTGCACCACCAGCGCGCCCGCCAGGGCGACGTACGTGAAGGACTTTGCCAATGTTTTCTCATTGGATGGACTGGACACCGAGTTCACCGACTACAAACAGTACGGCCTCAAAGCCGAACGTCATAACGGCTCTGATACCACGGGCTGGACGCCGGAGTCCCCGGATATGTCCTGGAACGCCACTTTCATCATCGATGACAACTTTCTCTACATCTCCGCGGATGTCACCGATAACGACATCAATGCCAATGGCAACGAGCCGGTGGTTTCCGGCAGCCAGGCATGGATGGGTGATGCGCTCGAGTTCTACCTTGGTTTTTACAATACAGTGACCGAAGCACAGCCCCACAAGTACAAGGATGTTGATCTGCCTGGTACCGGCGACTGGCGCATCAGCTTCACCGCCTGGGGTGCCACCCAGAAGAGCGGTTCTTCTGATTTCGAATTCCCGGGCGTGGAACGCACGGTGTATCAGAAATTCACCGGCGATGGCTACATCATCGAAGTCCGCATTGCGCTCGATTCATTGGCCAAGGGCGGCGACCTTCAGGTTGTTGACGGCGCCTTGCTGCCGCTGCGCATCGATGGCACGGATATGGATCCGGCCGGCGGCGATACCGAGCGCACCCTGTGGACCGGTTGGGGCAACACCGCCAACTCGGAAGACTGGAAACGCCCGAGCACCTTTGGTTTCCTCGAAGTGGTCGGTGGTCCGACGGCCGTCGAAGAGAAACCAGTGGCGCAGCCTCTGGAGTTCAAACTCAACAACAACTATCCCAACCCGTTCAACCCCAGCACCACCATCACCTATTCGTTGGCCGCCAAAACCGACGTTCAGGTGGTCGTTTATAACCTGCTGGGAAAACAGGTTCGCACTCTGGTCAATGCCACCAGGAATGCTGGCACCTACACGATTCAGTGGGACGGCAAAGACGAGAGCGGCCAGGCACTTCCCACCGGCATGTACTTCTGCCGCATGAAGACGCCTGAGTACAACCGCATCATGAAAATGACCCTGTTAAAGTAAGATAGCACCACATGGGGGCGGCACACAACCGCCCCTATGATTTCCTCTCGGCGTTCTCAGCGGCCTTTGCGGTTAAGACCATGAACCCGACGCGTGTGTGGAGCGCCATAGAGGAAAATAGCCTGACGCACAAACCAACACCGGCAGGAATGATTTGTAAAGCTCGGGACATAGCTCATCAAGAGATTTTTCCTCGGGCATTGTGAGGTTTTTGCCAGGCCATGGTACTCTGACCGGGTTACCATATTCTGGCAAAAACTTTAAATGCGTGCCAAGTCTTTTCATCTGATTGGAGGAAGTATGATCAAAGGTTTCAGGAGAGAGAAGAGAGCGGTCCTGCTCCTGGTGATATCGCTGCTTTTCGCATCCGCGCTGTTCGCCGGCGAAACCGGCAAGATTGCCGGGCGCGTGACCGATGCCGCCAACGGTCAGCCCCTCATCGGCGCCAATGTGATGATCATCGAACGTTGGGAAAGCGGCCGCGCCATTTCCCTCAGCGGATCGGGCATTCAGGGCGCTGTCACCGATCCCAACGGCGAATACTTTATCATCAACGTCAAACCGGGCATCTATACGGTCAAATTCGTCTATATCGGCTATCAATCCGTCAGCAAGAGCCAGATCCACGTCAGCGTTGATCTCACCACCAAGGCGGATATCAGGTTATCAAGCACAGTCCTGGAGAGCGGCGAGACGATCGATGTGGTGGCTGACCGCGTCCAGGTTCAAAAAGATTTGACTTCGTCCCAGGTTTCCTTTGGCGCCGACAAGATCGATGTGCTGCCGGTGCGCAGCGTCGGTGAACTGGTCAACTTGCAGGCCGGCGTGGTCACCGATGATGGTGGCAATCTCCACATCCGTGGCGGACGCACCAGTGAAATCACCTACATGGTGGACGGCGTCAAGGTGGTCGATCCCCTCAGCCGTTCCGCGGGCATCAGCATTGACGACCAGTCCATCCAGGAACTCAAGACCATCACCGGAACCTTCAACGCCGAGTACGGCCAGGCCCTCTCCGGTGTCATCAATATCGTCACCAAACAGGGCAGCGAGGAGTTTCGCATCAATGCCACGGGATATGTGGGTGATCATCTCAGCTTCGATGACGACACCTACTATGTCATGAGCAATGCCACCTGGGCCAACGCCGCGGCGCAGGCCATGACGCGCCGTAACCGCTTCATCCGCTACGACTTCGGCGGCGTCAATCCCTACAGCGAAGAAGCACAGGCCACCAAACCGTGGCTGACCCGCGACTCTTATCTGGAAAACTATGATCCAACCACCAATACCGATTTTCAGGTCAACCTCTCCGGTCCCATTCCGCTCACCAGCAAAAAGTTGACCTACTATGTTTCGGGCCGTTATCAGAACGCGCCCTCGTTCACCCACGGGGTGCGTTATTTCATGCCCTGGGGCTTCCAGTCGCCGGTGAGCGACACGGTGCACACCTTTGCTGAACCTGATAACGCGCTGGTGCCACTGGGATGGTACAAGGGATACTCGTCTCAATCCAAACTTTTTTTCGATGCCTCTTCGAAACTGAAACTCTCCTATGGCTTTTATTATAACTATGATCGCAGTTACGGTGTGGGCTGGGATTATAAATACGTCCCGGATGCCGGTAAATATTACAACACCCGCAGCCAGACGCATATTTTTTCTGCCAAATATGTGCCGTCCACGCGCACGTTCATCGATTTCAAGGCCAACTACTATAAAAAGGCCCACAAGAATTTCCTCTATGAGGATCCGTCCGATCCGCGTTACATGCCCAACGAGGCGGGTCTGCTGGAGCAGTACGTCTACGGCCGCACCACGGGTAATGATATTTCCATCATCACCCGGTCCAATGACTTTACTTATTTCGGCAATTCAACCGATATGGGCAAGAACGATGTCTCCTATTTCAATTACAGTCTCGACTTGACGAGTCAGGTCACCAAACGCCATCTCATCAAGATGGGCGCGGCCGCCACGCTCAATGATTTGCGCAACGACTGGTACCAGTTGCAGTTCTCCGACGCGACCTTCCGGCCCTGGGTCCCAAATGAAAATTCTCCCTATCATGTCAAATACATCGCCAAGCCGAAAGAGCTGTCTGCGTACGTCCAGGACAAGATCGAGTTCAACGAGCTGATCATCAATATCGGACTGCGCTACGACTATTTCGATCCCGATGGCCGCGTGCTCGCCGATCCCATGGATCCGCAGATATACCGGCCCTTCAAATTCGATCACATCTACAAAAACTATACCCCCACCATGCCCGACAGCGAGCTGGTCGAATACAGCATCGCCGAACGACAGGCGTTCTGGTACAAGAAAGCCAAGGCCAAATCGCAGCTCAGCCCCCGTTTCGGCCTCTCATTTCCCATCACCGAACAGGGTGTCATTCACTTCTCCTATGGATGGTTCTTCCAGAATCCGCAGATGAGTTTTCTCTATGACAATCCCAACTTCTGGGTTGAGGGCGCCGGCGCCACCAATCTGGTGGGCAATGCGGATCTGAACGCCGAGCGCACGGTCATGTACGAAATCGGTTTGCAGCAACAGCTGACACCGGAACTCTACATGCACCTGACCGGTTTCTATCGCGACATCCGCGATTGGGTGGGCACGGGTGAACCCATTGACACTTACCAGGGCATGACCTATTACAAGTTTGTCAACAAGGATCACGCCGCGGCCAAAGGTCTGACCTTTTCAGCGGGATATCGATTGAACAAACTGGCCATCAACCTCGATTACACCTATATGACGGCCAAAGGCACCTCGTCCAATCCCCAGGACGCCTATTATGCGGCCATGGGCAATGAGGCGCCGCGCATCCAGATGATCAACCTCAACTGGGATCAGCGCCAGTCCCTCAACACGGTCTTTAGCTATTCCAATCGCGGCTGGATTGGCAGCCTCATCGGCTCCATCAATTCCGGCTTGCCCTATACGCCTTCCTTTGCCCGCGGTGAAGTGTCCGGTTCCAGCACTTTCACCGGATTGCGTGAGAACAGCGAGCGCAAGCCCATGACCTATAACATCGATCTACGCATCGGCCGCAATATCAACATCGGTTCCATCCGGGCGCAGGTGTTCTGCAATATCACCAACCTGCTCGATACCCGGAACGCCACGGGCATTTACTCCGATACCGGTCAACCCGATTACACCCTGCAGGGCGTCAATCAGGTCGACCGTCCCGGCACGCCCGATCTTGAAATCTCCAGTGTCGGCGAATATTTCACCCGTCCGGGCAATTTCTCCTCGCCGCGGTTTATTCAATTTGGATTGCGTCTCAGCAAATAAGCAAAATGAGGATTCTAATATGAACGCTATGAAAATCATCCAGCGGCGAATGACGCACAAGCCTCTCATCTTTGGGATGGCCGTTCTGCTGCTTGTTTTGGCGCAAGTGGCGCCGGTGCTCGGGCAGAAAATCAGCGGTGTGGGCACCAGTTCTGCCGCTTTTCTCAAGATCGGCGTGGGCGCCCGCGCCCTCGGCATGGGCGAGGCGGTCTCGACCCAGGCGCAAGATGTCACCGCCCTGTTCTGGAATCCGGCCGGTCTGGCCAATCTGCAGCGCATGCAAATCCTGTTCAACCACTATGATTATCTGGTGGACATGCAATTCGAGTATGCGGGCATTGCGGTGCCGGTGCAAAATGTGGGCACCTTTGGATTTTTCTTCTCCTATCTCGGCATGCCGGATATCGAGCGCACCACGGTGAGCATGCCCGAAGGAACCGGCGAGATGGTGACTGCCTACTCCATGTCCGCCGGGATCAGCTATGCCCGCGCCTTGACCGACCGCTTCAGCATCGGCGGCACGGCCAAGATGATCCGCGAAACCATCTGGCACAGCCATGCCAGCGGACTGGCGGCTGACATTGGTCTGCAATACCGCACCTTTTTCAAGAACATGCGCATCGGCATGTCCATCTCCAATTTCGGCTCGGACATGCGCATCGATGGCCGCGACATGCTGGTACAGCACGATATCGATGTCACCAGCAAGGGCAACAACGGCAACATCAACGCCCAACTCTCCACCGATGAGTTCCCTCTGCCTGTTCTTTTCCGCGTCGGCATCTCGGCCAATCTGGCGGAGGACTTTTTCGCCATGAAGGATCATGATCTCATCGTGGCCGTCGACGCCATTCATCCCAGTGACAACAAGGAGTATCTGAACGTCGGCGCTGAATATGCCTTCAAACACATGGTCTATCTACGTGCCGGCTACCGTCAGCTTCTGCTGGAAGATGCCGAAGGCGGGCTGACCATGGGCATGGGGCTGCAGTTGAATGTGCTCAACACCGAAATCATCTTTGACTATGCCTCCATCGATTTTGGCGTCCTCGATAAACAGAACAAATTTTCGCTTATTTTATCGCTCTAAGATGAGCCGGAAGGAGCGTTTCTTATGAAATATCGTATTTTGCTCATACTGACTCTTGCCGCGCTGTGGACCTGTGCCAGCGCCCAGGATCAGCACGGCAGTGCACAATATCGCGCCCGCAACACCCACGCAGGCAACCTCATCCGCGTCACCTTTCACAACCATGGCATGCTCGGCGCGCAGAAGGGGGATAACAGCCTCTTTTATGCCGGCGAATGGCCCATCAATTCGGGCATGGTGCAGATGGGCAACGCCTCCAGCTTTGTCATGTCCGAGCTGCGCGTCTTCGCCGGCCTGGACTCCACCGGAGATTCGACGTATACGTATATTACCCCCGCCGCTTTTTGTCAGGGTTGGGATCCCAATATCTTCTCCAAGGATTCTCTCACCGGGTCCTTCCTGGGTTTTGAACCCCTGCCCGGTTATTACAACATCGCCAACAAGGAAAAAGACCCGCTGCACGCCGTGGCCATGAGCCATCAGGCCTTCACCTGGCCGGCCTCCTGGCCTGATAAATTGGACGATCCGTTCAATCCCGGATGGGGCGGTCACTGGAACGGCTACTTTGGCAAGGACCAGAAGAACGCCGATGAAGAGAGCTATTACGCCGTGGATGACTATACTTATAAAAAGGTCGTCTCCGGGTATCCCATGCCCAAACCCATCCCCGGTCAGCCGCAGCGCGGCGGTCTGGGGCTGCGCCAGCTGGTACGCGGTCTGCAGTGGTCCAACCCCGATGCCCAGGACTGCATCTTTCTCATCTATTATATGAAAAACATCGGCGAACTCAATCACGCCAAAACGGTTTTTGCGCTCAACGTGGGCGCTTCCATCGGCGCCAAGGTGGGGGAGAACACCGACTATGACGATGACTGCGCCACCTTCTATCGCGAGATCGATCTGACGGTCAATTATGATTGGGGTAATCCATCCGTCGGTACCGGTGGCTATAGCCCGGTGCCATGGGTCGGCTTCGCTTTTCTCGAAAGCCCTGGCAATGCCAAGGATGGCATCGATAACGACGGGGACGGATACGCAAGCGGAGACGGCCATCTCATCACCACCGAGGATTTCCGCAAAAGCTATGCCGTCGGTGATCCCATTGTGCTGATCGATTATCTCACGCCGCACTATACGCGTACGGTTTCCACCATGCCCGCCGAAGGCGTGCGCATTCATTTCAATGGACTCTCTTATCTGAAGAAGCCCAATGCCCCGTTGATTGAAATCGAGCGCAACGGCATCGATGACAACCTCAACGGTTTCATCGATGAATCGGACGGCGCTGTGGCGCCGGATTCCATGAAATATTATCTCTACATTCGCGATCCGCAATACAATAATCGCGATTATCTGGCGATCGACTATCTCACCGGCGCCGGCATCAACAATCCCATGATCGATGAACGCCGCGATGACGGTATCGATAATGACGGCGACTGGGATTTCCGCACCGATGATCTCGGCATGGACGGCAAGAGCGGCACCGGCGACACCGGCGAAGGCGACGGCATGCCCACGGCCGGCATCGGTGAACTTCCCGGCGAACCCAATGTGGATCATACCGATGTGGATGAGTCGGATCAGATCGGTCTTACCAGCTTTATCTTCTTTGAATACACCTCAACCCTGCGTTATGATAATGACGCCCAGTGGTGGGAAAATGTGCGCCCGGGATTTTTCGACAGTCATCTCGAAAACGTCGATGCCGATTATGCCTTCTCGTGCGGCTATTTCCCGCTGGCGCCGCAACAGCAGGAGTTCTTCTCGGTGGCCATGATTTACGGCTGGGACCAGGAAGATATCATGCGCAACAAGGATATCGTGCAAAAGATCTACAACTCGAACTATAATTTTGCCGTGGCGCCGGAAAAACCGTTGCTGCGCGCCGTGGCCGGCGACAAGAAAGTCACGCTGTACTGGGATGCGCGCGCAGAAGACAGCGTCGACCGCTATCTGCACGAATACGATTTTGAGGGCTACAAGATCTATCGCGCCACAGATCCCGGCTTCTCCGATGCCGGCGCCATCACCGACGGCTATGGCTACACCCGCTTCACCAAACCCCTGGCCATTTTCGACAAGGTCGACAGCGTGTTCGGATTCTTCGAAAATACCTTTGGCACCGGCATCCAGTTCAATCTCGGCAGCGAAACCGGCCTGGTGCACACCTATGTGGATTCACCGCTCGTCAACGGTAAACGCTATTTCTATGCCGTCACCGCGTACGACCGCGGCGATCCGGAAAAGAATATCGCCCCCGCGGAGACCAATATGTACATCGCGGTGGACGCCTCCGGCGAGATCCGCACCGGTGACAATACCGTGGCGGTGGTGCCCCAGGCGCCGGCGCTTGGATACAAAGGCCCCGGACTGGATGAACAGCCGCGGTTGCAGGGTACGGGCAAAACCTCCGGATCTGTCAGCGTGCGCTATGTCGATCCCTATCAGATCAGGGACGGCGACCGCTATGAGGTACAGTTCCTCGACAAGGCCATGGATCGCCATGACAACGATCTTGATGGCCTGGTCGATGGCGCAGACGTTGACGAGCTTCTGCCGACTGAAACCACCGGATTGGTGCTGAGAAATCTCAGCAACGACTCTCAGCCGGAAGACACCGTCATGTTCATCGACCGCCAGTTTCAGGTGGACCAGATCGTCGAGGTCAAAAATCTCTATGCAGACAATGACGGCGACCCGCGCACACTCAAGACCGTTTTGCACGGCATGGAACTTTCCATCTACAATCCACCGGAGGGATTGATCAACAGACCCGAAGATCGCATCTACAGCGGCGTGCAATGGAGTCAGAATATCGATTACTCCAGCGCCTACAAGATTGCATTCGATATATTCAAATGGGGCGGGTTCAGGGATGGTTATTATTATCCCCGCCAGTACATGATCGTTTTTTATGATGAAATTGTGAAAAAATCGGATTTGCTCCTGGTGCCGTTGTCAACCGGCAATAAAAAAATACCTGCGCCGGCCGTGAATGCCAATTTCAGGGTATTTGACAAACAGTCCGGTGAGGAATTGCCCTATGCCTTTATCGATTTAACCACCACTCCGAAAAAGGCAAAAGCTGGATTTTTCTCCGCCAAGGATCGCATCATATTATTTGAAAAGCTAGCAAACGATTCAACGATGATTACGTATCAGATCGAAGCCAAGGCGTTGGAGGATACAACGTTCTGGAACGCCTATGGCCGTGGACTCGGCGCCGGCGATACGCTCAACGTCTATCCCGATTTTCCCTTCACCGGCAACGTACGCTATCAATTTGTCGTCCGCGGTCAGGATGTCGATCAAACAGCGGCCAGGACGAGCCTGGACAAGATCAAGGTCGTGCCGAATCCCTATGTGGTCACCGCGTCCTGGGAACCGACCAACCCGTACACCAGCGGCCGCGGCCCGCGTTCCGTGCAGTTCATCCATTTGCCGCAAAAATGCACCATTCGCATTTTCGCCGTGGATGGCACCCTGGTGAATACCCTTGAGCACGATTCGCCCATGACCGATGGCTCCGAAGAGTGGGATTTGCTCACCAAGGACCGCATGGACATCAGTTACGGAGTTTACATCTACCACATCGATGCGCCTGGTGTGGGCGTCACCACGGGAAGGTTGTTGATTATTAAGTAGCATCTGCAGGTGCCGGACACCTGGGAGGTGTCCGGCACCTGTGCGGAATTGGTCTGTAGGAGGGCTCTCCAGAGCCCGACGCAGAGCCGACGGTGGTCGCCCTCAGGAGAGGGCTCCTACAGAGGTAGACCGAAAATATTCACCCCTCGTTCCCAAGCTCCAGCTTGGGAACGAACAATTTGGAGTCGTATCCGTTGTTCTCGAACATGAAAAAATTGCTCGCCCTCTTTTTTCTGCTTTCGCTTTTCCTCGCCTGCAGCAAAAAAGATCCCGTGGTTGCATCCATCGGCACGAGCCGCATCACCCTGGAAGAATACAAAGCTGCTTATATCGAGGTTCTGAAGCAGCCCAATGTTTTTGACTCTCAAGATCTGCATGAGAAATTTCTGGATGAAATGATCGAACGCCGGCTTCTCGCCAATGATGCCAAAACGCTGGGCATGGATAAGGATGAACGTTTCACCTATCGCGTTGCCGCCAATCGCGACAAAAATATGCGCGAGGTCCATTACCAGCAGGTGATAAAGCCGAAAATCATCTTTGCGGAATCCGATGTCGAAAAAACCTATGCCTGGATGAATGAAGAGCGCCACATCCGCCACCTCTTCAGCGAAACTCAGGCAGGTGCGGACAGCCTGCACCAGTGGCTGCAACAGGGCGCGAAATGGGAGGATCTGGCCCGACTCGCATTTTCCGATACCCGGCTGGCTGAAAACGGCGGTGATCTCGGTTGGGTCTCCTGGGAACAGATGGAATACGATCTCGCCATGACGGCGTTCACGCTGCCGCTCAAGGTCTATTCGCAACCCGTGGCCTCGAGCTACGGCTGGCATATCCTCCAGGTGGTTGATTGGCGTAAACCCCCCTTGTTGTCTGAAACGGATTATCTATACAAGCGGCGCAATGCCCACGCGGTGCTCGAGAGCAAACTTGGCGATAAATTGGCACTGGCTTACATCGGCGAACTGATGAAGACTAAAAAGATCCAGGTCTATCCCAAAACCCTGCAGCGCGTCGGCGCTGCCCTGGGCCCCTTGCTGCAGCGTACGCCTTCCACCGCCGACCAGATGCGCGTGGAACAGCTCTCCGAGCTGGAAATGGGACGGATCGAGAACTCGTTGTGGGATTTACGCAACGAGCCGCTGGCAGCGCTTGACGGCGAAACGGTTACAGTCGCAGAGTTCATCGCCGCGCTCAATTATGTCCCCTATCACGGCGTGTACAAGAGTCTGAAAACCGCGCTGGATTATGTCCTGCGCGATCGCGCGCTGACCCAGGAAGCGCGAAAAATGGGTTTCGATCGCGATCCGCGGGTGCGCATCAAAACCTCTTTATTTGAAGAAAACAAGTTGCAGATGGCACGGCGCCTGAGTTTGCTGGCCGACGTCACCGTGGATGATACAGATTTATATAAATATTTCGAAAAGCATGTCAAAAATAGTATGCCCAATATTTCCTTCGCAGAGATACGGGAAGGAATCCGGCCGGATGCGCTCATGGAGAAACGGGCGCATATCATGCAAACCCATATGGATAGTTTGCGCCAGGGGATAAAAATCGTCAAAAACAGTGCCCCCATCCATGCCTGGTACGAAAGCGTTTTGAAACGATGACAAATTGTAATGGTCTCATAAAGGAGTCGATCATGTCCAATTTCCGCTCTGGTTTACGCTTCAGCCTCTTCCTCCTTGTTTTAGCGCTTGTGACAACAAATTTTGCGGCGCCGCCCAAATCGGCTTTTTCCCATTTCATCACCACCTCCGGCGATCGTCTCATGGACGGACAGAAGCCCGTGCGTTTTATCTCCTTCAACATCCCCAACCTGCACTGCATCGAAGACAACATGATGTTCGAGCAGACCAATGCCTGGCGCTTGCCCGACGCGTACGAGCTGCGCGATGCGCTGGAATCGATCAAGGAGATGGGCGGAACCGTGGCGCGCATGTACGTCATCACCGTGCGCCGCGACGATGCCCCTGATATTCCTGCCTATGTGCTCGGACCCGGTCAATTTAACGAAGAGGCGTTCAAGACTCTGGATCTCATGCTCGCCATCGCCAATGAGGTGGGCGTGCGTATCATCATTCCCTTTGTGGACAACTGGCCCTGGATGGGCGGCCGCGCCCAGTATGCGGCTTTTCGCGGCAAAAAATCAGACGAATTCTGGAGCGATCCGCAGTTGAAAGAAGACTTTAAACAGACGCTGCAGTACGTCATCACGCGCAAGAACACCATCACCGGCGTGACCTATCGCGATGACAAGGCGATTCTCGCCTGGGAAACCGGTAACGAACTGGCCAGTCCCAATGACTGGGTGCTGGAGATGGGTGCCTATATCAAATCTCTTGATAAAAATCATTTGCTCCTGGATGGCTATACCGGATATGGCTTGCGCGATGAGAGCATCGTTAATCCCTATACCGATATCATCACCACCCATCATTACGAAAAAGATCCGCGCGACATGGTGCGCATCATCCGCGTCAGCGCCGAAAAAGCCCGTGGCAAAAAGCCCTACCTGATCGGTGAGTTCGGGTTTATCGGCGTCACGGGCGTAGCCGCGGTTTTGCAGGAAGCAGAAGCGCATCCAGGCATCTGCGGCGCCCTGATCTGGAGCCTGCGCTTCCACAACCGCGACGGCGGCTTTTACTGGCATTCCGAGCCCGGCCTGGGCGGATATTTTTACAAGGCCTATCATTGGCCCGGGTTCATATCCGGCGAAAACTATGCCGAACGCGATGTCATGCAATTGATGAAGGAACGCGCTTTTGCCATTCGCGGGGAAAAAATGCCGGTTTTAACCGTGCCCAAACCTCCGGCGCTGCTGCCTTTCGACGATCCAGCCCGAATCAGCTGGCAGGGCGCGGTGGGCGCTTCCGGATATGACATCGAACGCGCAACCCGAAAAAACGGTCCGTGGCAGCGCATCGGTTATAATGTGTCCGACACGGAAAACGCGCACCGGCCGCTCTTTAATGATCACGCGGCGGAAATCGGTTCCAGCTATTTTTATCGTGTTCGCAGCCGCAATGCGGCGGGACGCTCTGAGCCCTCCAACATCATCGGCCCCGTGGCGGTAAAACACAAAACCCTGGTGGACGAATGCTGGAATTTTGCCATCGCCTTCAGCCGCAACGGTGAGTTATCCATGGAGACGGATAACTCGCGCGCATTCAAGGAAGATGCGCACCGGCTGGCCGGAAAACCGGGCGCACACCTGGTTTATTACACACCCGGCAACGCCGCCGCAGTGAAAATCTATCTCTTCTCCCAGGCCGCGGAAAAAGCCATCGGCCTCAGCACATCTGCGGACGGCCAGACCTATGCGGATCTCGCGGCCGAAACGCAAAAATATTATCTGGGCACGGGCGATTATAATTATCTGCCGCCGGTGCTGTTTCAGAGTTCAGCGCTGCCGGCCGGGACGCATTATGTTAAACTGTCGTTTCTCGAGGAAGCACAGGTGGGAAGGGTGGAAGTGGTTTATGGAAAGTAGCCGTATCGAGACTTTGCAGCGGAGAATTGAAAACGAATTGCTGCAGAATATTTTGCCCTTCTGGGAGAAAGAAGTGGTCGATCCGGAGAGCGACGGATTCTGGGCGCGCATCTCCAACGACCTGAAGGTCAAAGAGCGCACACCCAAAGGCTTGATTCTCAACACCCGCATCCTCTGGACTTTCAGCGCCGCGTACAATATCTATCATAATCCGCACTATCTGGCCATGGCAGACCGTGCCTATGCTTTTGTGCAGAATCATTTCTGGGATGAGGAACATGGCGGCATGTTGTGGATGCTGGACGAAAATGGCCGTCCCGTGGATACCAGTAAAAAAATCTATGGCCAGGCCTTTTCCATATACAGTCTGGCGGAGTTTTATCGCGCAACCCATAAAAAAGAGGCGCTGGATCGGGCGGTGGAGCTGCATCATCTGATCGAACTGCACAACTTTGACCATGTTCATAGCGGCTATTTCGAAACCTCCAACCGCGACTGGTCGCTGGCTGAGGATTTGCGTCTGAGTGAAGTCGACATGAACGAAAAAAAATCGATGAATACGCACCTGCACATGCTCGAGGCTTACACGCAGCTCTATCGCGTCTGGCCCAATGAAGTGCTGGAGGCGCGGCTGCGTAAACTCATAGATAATTTTTTATCGCACATCATCGACCGGCGCACCCACCACATGCGGCTGTTCTTCAATGAGGCGTGGAATGTCCGCCTCGCCAATGTCTCTTTTGGCCATGACATCGAGGCGAGCTGGCTGCTGGATGAGGCCGCGGCGGTTCTCAAGGATGGCGCCTTGATCGAAACGGTGCGGCAGGAGACCGTGGCGATTGCAGAGGCGGTCTATACCGAGGCGCTGGCGCCCCAGGGCGGCATCTACTACGAACGCAAAGAGGATGGCAGTCTCAAAGAGGATCTGGAGTGGTGGCCCCAGGCCGAAGCCCTGGTCGGTTTTCTCAATGCCTTTCAAAACTCGAGGCAAGAAAAATTTATCAAAGCAGTAGAACGGGTCTGGGATTTCTGTGATCATTATCTGATCGATCACGAGAACGGCGAATGGTTCTATAAGGTGGGGCCTGACCTGAAACCCGATTTTCGGCTCTACAAGGTCTCGGAGTGGAAATGCCCCTATCACAACGGCCGCGCGTGCATGGAAGCCATGCGGCGGCTCGAGTCCCTCAAACAACCTGCTCCCGGCATCATTTAATCAAAATTTGCACAAGAGGTACAATATGGAAGGCACTGAGTTCAAAACACGTTTACGTATATTGCAGCAGGACTTTGATTCCCTGATACAACGCAGAAATCGTCCTGTGGAAGAATTCAATGGCATCTACCAGCGCTATCAGAATCCCGTCCTCACCGCGGCCCATACGCCGCTGTTCTGGCGCTATGATCTCAATCCGGCTACCAATCCCTTTCTGATGGAACGAATGGGCATCAATGCCGCCTTCAACTCGGGCGCCATGCTTTACGACGGCAAGGTCATCCTCATGGTGCGTGTGGAAGGATCGGATCGCAAATCATTTTTCGCCGTGGCCGAGAGTCCAAACGGCATCGATCAGTTCCGATTCTGGGACGAGCCGGTTATCATGCCGGAGACTGAAAATCCGGACATCAATGTTTACGATATGAGACTGGTGGTGCACGAAGATGGCTGGATTTACGGCGTCTTTTGCAGCGAACGCAAGGATCCCAACGCCAAACCGGGAGACTTGTCCTCTGCGGTGGCCCAGGCCGGCATCGCCCGGACCAGGGATTTGAAAAAGTGGGAGCGGTTGCCGGATTTGAAAACAGCTTCTCCACAGCAGCGCAATGTGGTGCTGCACCCCGAATTCGTGCAGGGGCAGTACGCCTTTTATACGCGGCCGCAGGATGATTTCATCGATGCGGGCAGCGGCGGTGGCATCGGTTGGGGGTTGTGCAAAAATATCGAAAATGCGGTCATCGAAAAAGAGATCATCATCGACGAACGCCGTTACCATACCATCAAGGAAGCCAAAAACGGTCTCGGCCCGGCGCCTATCAAAACGCCCGAGGGCTGGCTGCATCTTGCCCACGGCGTGCGCGGCTGCGCCGCCGGTCTGCGCTATGTGCTCTATATGTTCATGACCGATCTGCTGGAACCCTGGCGTGTGACGCACAAGCCAGGCGGCTATTTCATCGCACCGGACGGCGAGGAACGCATCGGCGATGTTTCCAATGTGACCTTCAGCAACGGCTGGGTGGCGTGCGCCAACGGCGATGTGCTCGTCTACTACGGCTCGTCGGATACGCGCATGCACGTGGCGGTCTCCTCCGTGGACCGTCTCATCGATTATGTCAAAAATACGCCCGAAGATCCACTGCGCTCAGCCGCTTGTGTGCAGCAGCGCATCGATCTGATCCGCAAGAACAAGGCATATTTGTGATTTAAGGTTAGATGCCGGATCTGCAAGGGGCCGGCATCTCGATCTGGTTTGCGAAGTGGATGGCTTTTTCTCGGATAACGGTTTCGATCTCCTGTCCGGCAGTCCGATCTTGATGGATACTACAGGAGGTGCGGATCTCGCTGACCGTTTGAAAATGACTACTGTTCGGGATACCTATGAATTCTCTTTTTTTGCCAAGACAAATACACTGCCTGATCATCCCTCTGTCGATAGTGGCGATGCTTTTTTTCAGCAAGAGCGATGCGGCGCCAAGCATCAGTGTCAAAAGTGAAAACGCTGCGCAGATCGGGCTCTATGAAAAATACGAACTGGTCCTCTCCCTGACCAATGCCAGTTATTACAATCCGTTCGATCCGGAAGAGATCGATGTGCAGGCGCTGTTCACGGCGCCCAGCGGCCGGCAGTGGCCCATTTATGCCTTTTATGACAACTATAACAACCGCCAGCAGTGGAAGGTGCGTTTCTCCCCCAATGAAACGGGTGTCTGGACCTATCATCTCACAGCTCGCGATGTCCACGGCACCGGGCGCAGCAGCGATTATTCGTTCCAGGCCGTGCCGTCTTCTCATCATGGCTGGTTGCAGGTGTCGCAGGTCAATCCGCACTATTTTGTCCACGACGACGGCGCCAGCTTTTACGGCGTTGCCGTATACTGGCCTTGGCGCATCGCCAATACGGCGGAAGGACTGGGCGCCCTGCAACAGGCGGGCTGTAATCTCATCGGCTACTGGAATGTGACCTATGATGACGGCACGCTGATCGAATCCATGGCCTCCGGACTGGGACGCTATGATCAGAATAAATGCAACCGCATCGACAATATCATCCAGTGGATGGAACAGCGCGATATGGTGCTCATGCTGGCGATCTGGCCCCATGATCTGTTCTGTCTGAATATGCCCGGATGGGCGGCGTTGTGGAATCAGAATCCCTACAAGCAGCTCTGCAGTGTGGTCGAAATCTATGAAAATGAAACCGCCTGGCGCTATCAGGAAAAGCAATACCGCTATCTCATCGCGCGCTGGGGCTACAGCCGCGGGCTCGGCATCTGGGAGATCATGAATGAAATCAATGGCACCGACGCCTGGCCGGCGGGCCGCATTCCGCAGGCGGAAAACTGGACGCGCAAGGTACATGATTTTCTCACCCGTCACGATCCTTTCGGCCGTCCCACCACGGCGAGCATGAGCGGCGGCCAGTACTGGAAAAACGGCTATGCCATCTTTGATGTGCCCAATGTCCATATGTACGAAACCGGATGGACCCCACAATACAACAACAATCCGTTGCGCAGCAGCCTGTGGACCTATCGCAACGTCACCCGGCAACTCTGGGATGATTTCGCCAAACCGGCCATCATGGGCGAAGCGGGCTGGGAAAATAATTATGGCGATTTTACCGGCGGCAGTGAAGAGTATGCCATCATGTATCACAATGCGCTGTGGAGCAGCTGGGCCAGCGGTCAGGCGAGCACGCCGGTGTGGTGGGCGTACGATGCGCGCGTCATGGGACCCAAGGTGATGCAGCGTTTGCAGCGCTTCAGCGCTTTTGCCCCTCAGGTAAAGGTGGCGCATCATCCCTACGCACCGATTGCGGCCGAAGTGGCCGATGGCGATGCCTTTGCCATGGGTGCGAACAACCTCGCCTTCGGCTGGACGCGCGATGCCTGGGGCGGTGATATGTCCGGCAGAATGCTGAAGCTGAAAGGATTGCGCGACTCGGTCTATGTTATCCAGTGGTACGATCCGTGGAAGGGCGTTGTCGTGGCCAGTCACTCGCGGCCATGCCAGGGTGGCGAGTTGATTGATGAACTGCCCAGCCTGGATAGCCCGGCGCCAGATCTCGCCTTCATCATCCGTCCTGCCGAGACCGGGACGCAGCCGGCAAAATTGGGATTATTCGTCCATCCGCGAAAGCTCTTCAGCGACGGCATCAGTACGGCCGAAGTCCAGTGCCTGATTTTCGATGCGCAGGATCGCTTCTGCCATGAAGCGCGTAACAGCATCAACTTTCAGTTGACAGGTCCGGCACAACTCATCGGCCCGGCCACCGCCGCAGCCGATGATGGCATGGTTTCCATCACCATCCGGGCTGATTCCGCCGGAAATAGCGTGGCGACGCTCATCGTCTCCTCGCCGGGTCTCAGCCCCGACACCGTCTCCATCCAAATAACCGATAGCCAATACATCGACGACTTTGAAGCCTATGGCCCCAGGAACAGCCTGGATCTGTTTTGGAAACCCGTTTCCGGCACCTATGCGGCCGCCATACTGGAAAAATCTGTCGTGGCCAGCGGTGCGCAGGCGTTGCGCATGGACTATGCCATAGGCAATGGCAAACCGCCTTTTGCGGGCGTCGGTTACACCTTGCCCGTTAATTATAAGGATGCCAGATATCTGCGCTTCTGGCTGCGCGGTGATGCTTCGCGGCGCAGTCTGGTGGTCAAGCTGAACAAAACCAGCAGCATCTACTGGCAATATGAAGTTGATTTGCGTTCTGCCGAAGGTGAATGGGTCGAGGTGCCGCTTGCTGCTTTTATGCCCTCCGGGAGCAGCGATCCGCTGGATTTGCAGCAGGTGGGCAGCCTCTCCTTCAATGTGCTTCCAGGTGACGGGGGCGTGGGCGTCGGTATGCTCTATTTTGATGAAATCATGTTCAGCAACAGCCCCATGACCCATGTAGCCGTACCTGGCGGTGCGTCTCTGCCTGAGGCCTTTTTATTGTCGCAGAATTATCCCAATCCCTTTAACAGTGGCACTGAATTCAATTATATTCTGCCGCTTTCCGGAAAAGTTGATTTCGCCATTTATAATATGGCGGGGCAGGAGGTCAACCGGCTGGTGCAGGAGTGGCAGGCCGCCGGGCACTACCGGGTGCAATGGCACGCGGATGGGCTGTCGTCGGGCGTTTATTGGGGCGTGCTGCGAGCGGGTGAGGAGATGCGGACCACCAAGTGCCTGTTGCTGAGGTGATGCGATTTTTGGCGAATTGTATTAAATTCGAAAAGTTATTGATACTAAAATAGCAAACGTTCGTAGTTCCACCTTCAGGTGGCGTGAATAGCGTCTGCAGCCGGGACTCCACACTTTAGCCGGAGCAACTTCCGCCTGAAGGCGGTACTACGAACCCTGGCCAGTAGAGCTTCCGCCTGAAGGCGGTACTACGAACTCTGGCCAGTAAGGCCCCTGCCGGAAGGCGGCACCACGAGGCATTCATTATTCATGGCCGCCAACCCGCCAATACCTGAGCAGGGGTATAATATTGGGCGGCGTCATCGGGCAGAACCGGTCTTTGCGGCGTGCACAGTGCTCCGGGCCCATGGCTTTTATATTCGAAAAATCGTGATTCAGGCGTTACTTCATAGGAGACTTTGCGGCCGCTGGAATCGGTGCGCCCGATAGCTGCATAGCCTTCGGGACCGATATGATCCTCCATGTAGCAGTCGAAGAAAATGGCGCTGCCGGAAGCCTGGGGATCGCCACCCGGGTGCCAGGGCCGCCCCAGTCGCACTGAGCCGGCAGACATGTCCGGTGATTCTTTCAGAA
Source organism: Candidatus Zhuqueibacterota bacterium (assembly GCA_963169875.1). GTDB lineage: Bacteria > Zhuqueibacterota > Zhuqueibacteria > Residuimicrobiales > Residuimicrobiaceae > UBA2214. The sequence goes on along the minus strand of CAUJEL010000016.1, from coordinate 25,941 downwards.
AACGGCATCTGTCAAAGAGGAATCCGTAAGGATGATGGCTTTTCGTGCTGGGCGCTGTGATATACCCGGTGGGATTCTTCCCCGGACGGTCCCGTGAAATGATGTCGCAGTGCGAAAATACCACCTGTCCGGCGCCGAAGATGAAATCGACGTGGCCTGAAATACGGCAGTTGTGAAAATAACTCCGACCTTCGTTTGGAAAGAGCGTATCCTGAAATCCGACGATTTCGCAGTCCGTGAAGCTGGCGCGGTCGCTTCCGCTCGACAGCATCACCGCCACCGCCTGGGCATTCTTGATTTTTGTGGAATCGTCGTCGTTTTTGTGCGCATTTTCCGGATAGTTGAAACTATTCTCAATTGTCAGCTGCTGCGCACAAAATCCGGGTGCTGCAACAAGAAGGGTGGCGCACTTCCAGGTTGTCAGTGTGCCGCCCGCCGGATCCGGCGTATCGCTGCAGGCATCGTAGCTCAGGATCGTTTCTGAACGGTTGGCGCCAAACAAATGAATATCAGGCCTGGTCACATGGAGTTTTTCGTAGTAACGGCCCGGCTGGATGAGGATGCAGTAAGGTACGTCCGCTGAGGCTGGCGCCATGGCGATTGCTGCACGGATGGTTGCATAGGTGGGCAGACCCGCAATTCTGGCGCCCGGGTTGCCGTCATACTTTGCTGATACCACGGCATCGTAATTTTGCGCCCGCGATGCATTGATGAGGAAAATCAGCAGCATGGGAAAACACCATCGATTGAAAATTATCATCTTTTGTCCTGTTACCCTGAAAGAGATAAATAAGTTGATCATCTTTGCCCGAAAAAATCATTGAACACAATAACAATATCAGCGCTTAAAATCAAGTATAAATGAGATATTGAGCAGGAGGCTAAAAATGAAATCCGGAATTCTGTACGTCCTCGCTCTGCTGGTGATTTTTCTTGTGACTTTGACCCAGGCACAGGACTGGACCATTCGTGTCGCTTGCATCGGCAACAGCATCACCATTGGCAGCGGCGGCTCCACCGCCTGGCCGCAGCAGCTGGGACAGCGCCTGGGATCCAGTTATAATGTGCGCAATTTCGGTGTCAGCGGTACCACCTTGCTCAGAAATGGTGATTTTCCCTACTGGAATGAGTCGGCGTTCTTGCAAGCGCAGGATTTTGATCCCCATATCATCATCATCACCCTGGGGACCAACGACAGCAAGCCGCAAAATCGTATTTACCTCCATGAATTTTTTGATGACTATATGGAATTCATTAACGTATTCCGCAAGGACGGCCGGGATCCGCAGATATATATCTGCAACCCCTGTCCGGTCTTTGGCGCTGAAGGTGCCAGCGGCATCAACGGCACAGTCCTGCACCAGCAGATCACGCCCATTGTGGATTCGGTGCGCACCGCCGCGGGTGGATTTCTCATTGACTGGTATAAAGCCATGCTCAACCAGGAAGCGCTTTTCCCGGATGGCATTCATCCCAATACGACCGGATATGCCATGATGGCTGATACCGCGGCTTTTTATCTGAACAACAGCCCTTCCGGGTGTATTCGTCTCTTTGCGGGTACCGATACCGAGGTGGAAGCTGGAGAGAATACCATGCTCTATTGGGAGGCGACTCCGGGGTCCCTGGTGACCCTGGACGGGGTGCCGGTGCAAACGATCGATTCGATGGTGGTGGCGCCGCCTCAGTCAACAGTGTATACACTGATAGCCACCGGCGCAGTGGCGGATACAAAACGGGTCGTCATCGATAATATCCCCCCCGGCCGCATCAAGTCTTTCACCGCCTATCCGCTGCAGCTCGATGCGGGCGCCGCGGACACCAGCTTCATCACCTGGACGACCACCAACGGTTCACAGGTCACATTCGACGGTGCCCCCGTTACACAAAACGGTACCCTGGCCGTGCTACCCGCGCAAACGACAACTTATACCCTGGCGGCTTCCGGGGTGGAGAACCACACCCGCCAGGTGACGGTCGAAGTGCTGCCCTCCGAAGTGATCAATCGCGCTCTGCGTCATCCGGTCACCTTTTCTTCGACCCTGCGCGGCGGCGATGCCAACTGGGCTGTGGATGGCGATTCCGCCACGGCCTGGCAAAGCGGCGGCAAGAACACAGAGTGGATCATGATCGATTTTGGACGCACGATTTCGCTCAACACCTTGTCTATCCATTGGGGTACTGATTTTGCGGTCAGTTATGCAATCCATTTTCTCGATGCAAGCGGCAAGGCGATAAAGTCCGTGACCCAAACCAAGGGCGACGGCGGAGTCGATGAAATTCTCAATATCGGCATTCAGGCGCGATACATCCGTCTGCTGTGCACTAAAATTTATGGCACGAATTATACGGTGCATGAGATAGAAGCGTTTGGGACGACTGTCCCCGTGGGCGTGAAGAGGCCTGAGGTGCAGCCCGCGGCATTTCAGCTGCTGCAGAATTATCCCAATCCCTTCAACGCGGCGACACGGATTGATTACCAACTCGCTCTGCCTGGCAGGGTTTCCTTGAAGGTGTTCGATCTGTTAGGCCGCGAAGTGGCGGTGCTGGTGGAGGCCGTGCGACCGGCGGGTTCCTGTTCAATCCTTTTCGATGCCGATCACTGGAAAATGGCCAGCGGGGTCTATGTGTGCCGCCTGGAGAGCCAGGGAGAGGTCGCGCTGAAGGAGATGGTCTACATCAAGTGAAAGATCATATTGGGTACCCGATGGTGGGCTCCACCTGTTTTTGGTGGGGAACACCTTTCAAAATGGTAAGAGTCGGGCCCCATCTGCAAAATGGAGCCCAACGAATCGCCATCTGGAGAGGGGACCTGCACTAACTACCTGAGCCGCTCGTTTCTGCGCTTGCGCCTGGTCATGAACACAGCAAACAAAGGAAAATTCCATGAAACGATTCTATCTGCTAACGCTACTGGCTACGCTCACAGCTAGCCTGTTTGCCCAACCCAACGATTTTGTCCAGGTTAAGGGGACAAAATTCTATCGCGACGGCAAACCCTATTATTTTCTTGGCACCAATCTCTGGTACGGCTGCATGCTGGGACAGGATGGCCCGGTGGGTGACCGGCCGCGCTTGCTCCGCGAACTGGATCATCTTAAAAAACTGGGCATTGATAACCTGCGCGTTATGGGCGCCTCCGAGGGACTTGGCTATGCCGGGCAGATTCAACCCGCCATTCAGCCCGAACCCGGCGTACTCGACGAATCGCTGCTGGTGGGACTCGATTTTCTCCTCGCCGAAATGGCCAAACGCGACATGGTGGCCGTGGTTTTTCTCAACAATTATTGGGAATGGACCGGCGGCATGTCACAGTACATGTCCTGGATCACCGGCGAACAATATCCCAGTCCAGCCGACCCCAAGTTCGGCTACTGGGGGTTGATGAAGACCAGCGGCCGTTTCTATACCAGTGAAACGGCCAATCAGCTCTTTCAGGAATATCTGAAAATTTTGCTCAATCGCAAGAACAGTGTCAACGGCCGGCTCTACAAAGAGGATCCCGCGATCATGGCCTGGCAGCTCGCCAATGAACCGCGTCCCTATCCGGAGGACGTCGAGCGGCCGCGTCATCTCGAGGAATTCGCCGTCTGGGTGGATCAGACCGCGGCCTTTATCAAATCGCTCGATCCGCATCACCTGGTATCCACGGGCAATGAAGGACTCAAAGGCAGCCTCGAGTCGGAGTCGTGCTACCTGGAATCCCACGCCAGTAAAAATATCGATTATATGACGTTTCACCTCTGGGTGCTCAACTGGTCCTGGTTCGATCCGCTCAAAGCGGAGGAGACCTGGCCTTCGGCCAGAGACAAAGCGGTGGACTATGTGCTGCAGCACATTGCCTATGCAGATAAACTGGGCAAGCCGATCACCCTTGAAGAGTTCGGCATCCCGCGCGACGGCCATGTCTACTCCGCCCAATCCCCGATAACCTATCGCGACCAGTATTATAAAAATATTTTCGAGACCATGTATCAGAGCGCCAAAAAGGGTTCTCCCATGGCCGGCAGCAACTTCTGGGGCTGGGGCGGCGAAGGAGTGGCCAGCGACCCTGAAACTTTTACATGGGAAAAGGGGGATGATTATACGGGCGATCCGCCCCAGGAGCCGCAGGGACGCAATTCCGTATTCAACAGCGATAAAAGCACCCTGAAAATCATACGCGACTATGCAAAAAAAATGCGCGCTCTGGAGAAGATGAAATGAAGCGGTTTATAATCCTCAAAGTGATCATGCTGTGGATTTTGATGGCCGCGGCAGTGAGCCCGGCTCAGCTGGTCAATCCCAACGCCACGCTCGAAACCAGACAACTCAAAGCCTTTTTCGATTCGGTCTATGGCAAAAAGATCATCTCCGGGCACATGGATGACGGTTATCTGGCTTATATCCAGCAGAACAGCGGTGGCAAATCGCCTGCCATCATGGGATACGATTTCGGCGGGGTGCTGCCGCGGGAGTGGGGCAAGAATGACACCCCGAAAGCGATCAAATGGGTGAAGGAACAGGGGGGCATCGCCCAGTTCCAGTGGCACTGGGTTTCCCCCGACGGCAGGGGCGATTTTTACTACAAGAATTTCGACCTCGCCGCGGCCCTGGCCAATCCCTCCAGCACGAATTATAAAAATATTATCGCCGACCTGGATGTGGTGGCCGGAGAGCTTAAAAAGATGCAGGATGCGGGCGTGCCCATCCTGTGGCGGCCCCTGCACGAAGCCGAAGGCGCCTGGTTCTGGTGGGGTATGTCCGGCGGTGAAGCGTGCAAGAAACTCTACCGGTTGATGTACGACCGCTATACACATCATCACAAACTCAATAATCTCATCTGGGTCTGGAACAGCTATGGCACCACGCGCGAAAACTGGTACCCCGGTGACGATGTCGTCGACATCCTCGCCTATGATTATCCCGATTATTCCACCAATGGATCGTGGAAGCAGTACCAGCAAATGTTCGCGGGCCGCGGCAAACCCTTCGCAATCGGTGAAAACGACAAACTGCCCGATCCTGCGATTTTTGCCTCCCAGCCATGGCTCTATTTCATGACCTGGTCCTATTTCATCCAGGAACCCAGTCAAACCAATGGTAAAAATACCAAAGAGTGGCTCTACCAGGTGTTCAACGATCCGCGCGTCCTGACGCTGGAAGATATCCAGAAAGGTCCACGCGCCGATGCCGGTATGAGCCGGACGCTTCTCGATGCTGACGGAGATGGGTATGAAACCGTCACCCTGGATGGATCCGCGAGCTCGACCGATTCCGGTGCAATCATTTCCTACTCCTGGAGTGAAAACGATTCGGTCGTTGCCATCGGCGCCAAACCCGTTCTCACGCTCAGATCCGGCGTGCATACGTTTATCCTCACCATCACCACCAGCGACAATCAGTCCAAATCGGCCAGCGTGGTCATCACCGTGTTGACGGTGAGTCTGTCCTACAAGAAAAAAGTCACGGTCTCGTCGACCGAATTGAACTACGGCAACATCGCCGCGCATGCGGTGGATGCAGATGCGGCGACGCGCTGGTCCAGCGCCTTTGGCGATCCGCAATGGTTTCAAATCGATATGGGCAAGCGCACCTCCATTAAAAAAGTGGTGTTGAACTGGGAAATGGCATCGGCCAAGGAATATCGTCTGGAGGTCTCCGATGATGCGACTTCATGGACCACCATTGCCACCAGAACAGACATGCCCGCAGGCGCGCGCAGCGATACGCTGGACAATCTGGGCGCGGCCGGACGTTATATCCGCATGTATGGTCTTGCACGCACGACCACATTTGGCTATTCGCTCTACGAGTTCGAGGTCTATGATGACAAGTGGGGGCAGGGTGAAACTCTTCCAGATGGCCATACACTCTATCAGAATTATCCCAATCCCTTTAATCCTGCAACGACCATCAAATTTTATCTTGAGACTGTTGCGCATGTTCACCTGGAAGTATGCAACGCCATTGGCCAGCGCGTCGCTGTGCTTGTGGATGAAGCGATGCCCGCGGGCATGCATATTGTCCCATTCAGCGCACATGGTCTGGCAGCGGGTCGCTACTACTATCGAATAAAAGTTCAAGGCTCAGAAGGTGAATCTTATGAAGCGGTGAAAAAGATGACGCTGGTGCATTAGGCATTCAGCTCACCGATGATGACAATCCAATGCCAGGTTCAGTAAATTTCATGGAACTCTGTGATTAGCCGAAAAGCGAGAAGGCTGTCTCCGGCCCAGTCTGCCCAATATCCGGCCGAATCAACGCTCCCGGAGCGGTGCCAAATCATCGAGCAAATTTGTCGGTCAACAACCCTTTTGTGAATAGATATGACCAGGCTCAAATATAATATTCCCCTTTTTATCAGTCAGCGCTTTCTTCACGATTTTCTCCTCATCGCGCCGGTCATGATTCCGTTTTATCAGTACAACAAACTCGGCTCTTTCGCCTTCTATCTTTCCCAGGCATGTTACGCGCTCACCGTCTTTATCATGGAAGTTCCATCCGGCTACCTGGCCGATGTCATCGGCCGGCGCAAGACGCTGATCATCGGCGCCGTTCTGTCGCCCCTTGGCTTCATCATCTACGCCCTCAGTTCATCTTTTCCACTGTTCCTGACAGCTGAATGCATCATGGCTGTTGGCAACAGCATGCGCTCCGGGAGCGATTCCGCCATGTTGTACGACTCCCTGAAAGTGCTGTCCCGTGCGGATGAATATGCCCGTGTGGAAGGCAGAGGGCATCAATTCGCCCGTATGAGTACCGGCATCGCTTCCATCAGCGGTGGACTGCTGGCCGCGGTTGCCCTGCGACTGCCGTTTTATATCAATATCCTGATCAGCCTGGCGATTATTCCCGTTACATTTGCCATGACCGAACCCGAGCGGAAAAAAGCCAGCGGTGAAAAGCCCCTGCAAAATATCCTGCGCATCGCAGGCCAGTCTCTGAAAAATCCTGACATCCGGCCTTTCATCCTCTACATCGGACTCATCAGTTCGGTCAGTATCATCTCACTGTGGGCTTATTTTCTCTATTACCAATCCATCGGCATTCCGCTGGCCTTGTTCGGCGTTCTCTTTGCGGCGTTTCAGTTTTCAGGCGCCTTCGGCGCCCGGCTCTCGGCAAGGGTGGCGGAAAAAATCGGGCCGGTTCGTCTGCTCATGGTATCCTTGCTCATATTTCCCATTATCCTGATGACGGGCCTGATCCGTTCGCCATGGCTGCTGATCCTGATTATGCTGCATCCCTTCATCTGGAATTTGACTATTCCGGTGCTGTTGCATCAGATAAATCTCAGAACCGCGACGCAGGTCAGAGCCACGGTATTATCCCTGGCCAATATGGGCGTCAGTTTCGGCTATGTAATTATTGGCCCGGTATTCGGCCGGCTCAGCGACCGCATGCCGCTGCGCTTCTGCTTTCTGTTTCTGTCCCTTTTATACCTGCTGTCTTCCCTGCTGCTTCTTGCCCAGATTCGCAGGCGTTGGTGCGCCCGGCATAACTATGGACTGGCTGCAGCGGATCAAAGCATTCAGCACGACGCGATGAACGACTGACCACTCGGCAAACGTGCGCGGCATCGACGCCCTGTTTTCTTAAGCGGATACCCTGCCGGTGCTTTTGGATTTGGCATATTGTTCTTTTCTGAGTCATAAACCATGCTGGCCTGAATTTCTCACCGCCGGGGACGCAGAGGCACTCAAAGACAAGAAAAACATAAAAATGGCATTGATGCAACTTAAATAAATGAGATGAAATTCGATTCAAAAATATCTCGATAATCATAAAAAAATCAGCTCGGCGGCCTCGGCGCGCCCGGCGGTTTATGAATGGAAACGGATAGAAAGAGGAACAGATGTACAAAAAATGGACCATTATCGCAGCTCTGTTGTCCCTGTTTGTGACCACCATTCTCTGGTCCCAGATCACCGGTTTCAAGGAAGATTTCAACGACAATATCCTCACCGGCTGGGAGGCGCCCAACAGCGGCACCTTCGCCCTGGCGGAGACGAACGGCACCCTGCGCATCAGTTATAATCGCACCGCGACTTCCACGGAGTGGGACAATTTCAATTTCACCCCGCCTTTGGTCGATGTGGGCACTGAGCCCCATATCACCCTCAAGGCTAGATCGAGCGTGGCCTGCGAGCTGGTGTTCAAACCGATCTACAGCGATGGCAACGACAACTGGCTGCCGCAACTGCTGCCCGGTGACAATGCCTGGCATGACTATACCTTCACACTGGCGCCCGGAGGTGAAACCGTCATCAACCGTATTTATATGTATCTCGACGGCGGCACCACGGCGCCCAATTCGGGCGTCGTCTATTTCGAGGATCTCTGTCTGGGGGATGCCGCGGCCGGCAGCATCACCGCGGATCGCAGTGCCCTGATCTCAGCGCTCGACGCCGCGACTGCGCTCCACCTGTATTCTGCTGACGGCATCGGCGAGGGCGAATACCCGGCGGGCGCACGCACCGCTCTGCTGGCCGAAATCGGCCGGGCCCGGGGCATCGCGGATAAGGCGAACGCAACCCAGGCCGAATACGATCAGGCCGAATGGGAGCTGCTGGATGCCTGCGTGGAATTGGAGAAACAGGCCAACATCCCCAATCCCGGATTGATCGATCCCCTGGCTTCTCCCAAGACAAAGTACCTCTATCAGAATCTGGAACAAGGCTGCGGCCAGCGGCTGCTCTTCGGCATGCACGATGCCACCGGTTATGGCGTCGGCTGGAAGGGCGACGATGATCGCTCCGATGTCAAGGACGTCTGCGGCGATTACCCGGCGCTTTATGGCTGGGATATGAACACCGTCGACCGCGGCTCAGCTCAGGAGATGGGGCGTTTCACCTATCGCATTAAATCGGCCTTCGCCAGGGGAGGCGTTAATACGCTCTGCTGGCATCAATACGATCCCAGAGGCCGCAGTTTTTACGGCAAGGACATCAGTGACAATGTGGTGATCACCCTGCTGCCAGGCGGCACCTATCACGACTTTTACAAAAACCGCCTCACCCGCATCGCCCGTTTCCTCAAGGGACTGCGCGGCGAGGACGGTCACAGCATCCCCATCATCTTTCGCCCCTACCATGAACACGACAGCGGCGCCTTCTGGTGGGGGACCAATAACTGTTCGGCAGAAGAATACAACCAGATATGGCAATTCACGGTCACCTATCTGCGTGATTCGCTCAACGTGCATAATCTCATCTATGCCATCTCACCCATAAGCTTCACCACCCGCAACAGTTATCTAAAGATATATCCGGGCGACGACTATATCGATATCCTTGGTATGGACTTTTATTATTGGGCGCCCCTGGATCAGAGACAAACTGCGTTCATTAATACCATGCACATCCCGGCCGAGCTGGCGCGGGAGCGCGCCAAAGTAGCTGCTTTGACCGAAGTGGGCTATGAAAATCTGCCCGAGCCCGCCTGGTTCAATCGCTACCTGTTGCCACCGTTCATTGACGATCCCCTGGCTGCACAGATGAGCTATGCCATAGTGTGGCGAAATGCATCGACTACGCACTTTTTTGCGCCCTATCCCGGCCATGCCACGGTGCCGGGTTTCATCGATTTCTACAATGACCCCCGTACCACCTTCGAGTCCGATCTGCCGCCCATGTACATCCGGCCCGGGTCGGATGTACAACCGCCGCGATTCACCAGTCAGCCGGACCCTTTTTTCGTTTCCACGGATACGCTGGTCACGCTCTACCTGGAGACCGACGAGCGCGCCCACCTGCGCTACGGCAGCAGCGATCTGCCTTACAGCGCTCTGCCGCGGTCCTTCAGCAACGGCCAGGGCGGCTTCAAGCACAGCACCACCATGGCCTTGAGTCAGGGACAAGAGCAGACTCTATTCATTCGCGCTATCGACCTCAGCGGCAATGAGATACCTCAGGCGGTGAAAATCACGATCAAGGTGGACACGCTGCAGCGCAACATCCCCTGGTACGATGAGCGTTACCCCTCGCACACCTGGAAGAGCGGGGCCGCGCCTCTCGGTCATGGCGGGACAGGGGGGAATACGACAATGACGGCAGCGGCAAAAACCCTCTATTTTGTGACCTCGTTTTCGCTGCCGCAGCCGGTCGATAAACTCGGTCTGCTCGTGAAATGCCATGACGGCGCCGTGGTCTATCTCAATAACAGGGAATTGACGCGGTTCAACATGCCGGATACGCTGATCCGGCACGACACCGCGGCGAAAAGCGTCGTCAAGACCAATTCCATTTACATGTTCACGCCCGCCGCCATTGCGCTGTTAAATACGGGCATCAATCATCTTGCGGTTGAGATTCACAGTGCGGACGTTGCCAATGCGGATCTTTCATTCGACGCCCGTGTATTTGATGCCAGTACCATGTACCTCAATCTGGGCAGCTCCTGGCGCTACCACGACGCTGATCAGCTGCCGCCGGTTTATACATTGGCAGATTATCTCAGCACCGTGCACGGCGAGCCAGCTAAGGCTCCCCATGAATTCACCTTGATGCAGAATTATCCGAATCCATTCAATCCCGAGACGGTCATCAGGTTTCGTCTGGGGCGGTCTGCGTCTGTGAAGCTGGAGCTATTTGACCTCAGCGGCCGCCTGGTGATGACGCTATGCGAGGGCCGGTTACAGGCAGGCGAGCACCAGGTCCTTTTTCGGGGCGATGGATTAGCTTCCGGCGTCTATTTTTACCGGCTCACTGCTGATAAATCGCGGATTATTAATCGTATGCTGCTGCTGCGTTGATTTTTTGCTTGACATTTTGAAGAAAAATATGTATTCTAAAACGGTTCAAATTTAATTGAACTGAATATATATGATATCAGTAATGTCCCAGTATCCTGAATAAAAGGGTATAAGTTCAGTAAAGTGCACTTTAGAATGGACTTTTTTAATTGAAATTGATCCCCAGTAATAGTGGCTCCTAAGATAAAATAAATTAATATTATAGGGGGTTCATTTTATTATAACGTTGGGACACTACTGATATGATATTTCGAATTATATGAGAACGTCAGAACTCCAGGGCATGTAGCACAGATAGACTATCAACAGGACATACGATTATGGCAAAGACCTATTTTCCCGAAATTACCAAAGTGATTCCCTTTGAGGGAAAGGCTTCAAAAAATCCGCTGGCCTTCAAATATTACAATAAAGATCAAAAGGTCGGCAACAAGACCATGGCAGAGCACCTGCGATTTTCGGTGGCCTACTGGCACACCATGAAGGGGGATGGCTCGGACATGTTCGGCAGCGCCAGCTTTGTGCGAGAATGGTTGCAGGCGAGCGATCCGCTGGATCGCGCCCGTGAGACCATGGACGCCGCTTTCGAGTTTTTCCAGAAACTGGGCGTCGATTATTACTGCTTCCACGATCGCGACATCGCCCCTGCGGGCGCCACCTTTGCCCAATCCTGCAAAAATCTCCAGGTCATCGTCGATTACGCCAAACAGCTGCAGAAAGAAACGGGCGTCAAGCTGCTCTGGGGCACGGCCAATCTGTTCGGGGACCCTATTTTTACCTCCGGGGCTTCGACCAATCCGGATGCGCATATCTTTGCGCTGGCCGCTGCGCAGGTGAAGAATGCCCTCGATGCCACGCTGGCGCTGGGCGGCGAGAATTATGTCTTTTGGGGCGGACGCGAAGGCTATGAATCGCTGCTGAACACCGACATGAAACATGAACAGGAACAGCTGGCGCGCTTTTTTCATATGGCGGTTGATTATGCCAAAAAGATCGGGTTCAAAGGCCAGTTCCTCATCGAGCCGAAACCGTGCGAACCGAGCAAACATCAATATGATACGGATTCAGCCACAACGCTCGCCTTTTTACGTCAGTACGATCTCATCGATTATTTCAAACTCAATGTCGAAGCCAATCACGCCACCCTGGCGGGGCATACGTTCGAACACGAATTGACCGTGGCCTCCATCGCCGGCAAACTCGGCAGCGTCGACGCCAACCGCGGTGACCTTCTGCTCGGCTGGGATACGGATCAGTTTCCCACCGATCTCTATGCCACGACGCTGGCCATGCTGGTCATTCTCAATCAGAACGGTCTCGGCAGCGGCGGTTTGAATTTCGATGCCCATCCGCGACGCAGCTCCATCGATCCGGTCGATCTGTTCCATGCCCACATCGGCGGCATGGACGCTTTTGCCCGCGGGCTCCTGATCGCGCAACAGATCATCGAGGATAAAGCGCTGAGCGGCTTTATTGCCGAGCGTTATGCCAGTTATACTAGCGGCATTGGCGCCAAAATCATGGCGGGCCAGACGAATTTTGTCGAGTTGGAGAAATATGTCCTCGACAACGGCTTGCCCAGGATGAAAAGCGGCCGGCTGGAGATGCTGGAGAATCTGATCAATAACTATATTCACTAGCAAAGAAGCAAACGGACTGGACGCAGACGCGGCTCACCCGCATGCCCGAACTGAGCTGGGAATGACATAACCGCCGCGGGCGGAATACATCGATCTGCTCTGCTCGGGGTTTTGGAAAAACGATTTTATTTGTGTCCTGTGCATATCTTGCGTTTCTCCGCATTTGGGCGGTGAATCATTCAGGCCAGGACAAATTTTCGAGGATGAGGTGGAATCACTGCTTCCTGCAGGGGAGGAGGGCAGGGTGGGCGCCAGCCCACCGCCTGCGGCAGGGAGGTTCAATAGGGTGGGTGTTCACCCACACTAACAAGACGCACAGTCCAATCCGCGAGAGCAGGCTGTGGTGAAATACGGGAAATCCCGGGTGTTTCGCATCAAGCGAGCCCGGGATTTTTTTTGTCGATCCAGGAATAAACCATCAGCAGAGTATCCTGATCTTCCTGCCGGAATGGCTGCCCTCTCAATTTTAACACGCCCCGGTGGTGAAAGGGACTAACCACATGGACACAGAGACAGACAAAAGCAACCGATCAACAGCAGGTTCGGGGTAACAAGTCAAGGTGTGCGCCAACTGCCAGGATATTGGGGTTGGATCCTGTCTGCACTGAGGCGCCCAACATTCGCCCTCCGGAAAGCGCTCATGCAAAATCCCCAATGCGGTCATTCAGCAGGAATCTTTTGGCAAATAGCCTCTTGCGTGCGCGTCTGCTTGGCGCCTGGTTAAGAAATGCTTACACACAGGATATTCTAGCAGGGTGCGGCACAAAGTGCAAAATGCGCTGAGGCTCACCCTGCAAAATCATTTGATCAGCAACATTTTTCGCGTTTGCTGCTTTCCGGCTATTCTAAGCGTGTAGAAATAACTACCCGATTGCAACCGGCTGCCGTCAAACGGTATGATGTGCTCACCCGCTGCCATTTTAGCGTTGACCAGTGTGGCGATCCTGCATCCGAGCATATCATAGACCGTTAGTTCCACCATTCCGTCATGAGCCAGTGAAAAAGTGATATTCGTCCCTGGATTGAAGGGATTGGGATAATTCTGCGCCAGTGTGAAAGCCACCGGCATACCGGGTCTGGCTGCTACTGCATTGATCAGCTCGCCGGTCATGAATCCCACCGCCGCTGAAAATTCACTCGTTCCCTTGTCATTGGATGCATTGACCCGCCAAAAATACCGCTTGTTCGTCTCCAGGGGCGGCACATACAAAAGCGTGTCGGTCACCGTGGTGTCAATTTCCGGACTTGTAAATTGGTTAGTGGTCGCAATCTGGAACCGGTAAGAAATGGCAGTTTTGCTTGTGCGCCACACGAACAGCGGATTGCGTATGCCTCCGGTCGAGCCGGCCGGGGAGATGGTGACTGGCACGGGCGGACTCACCAGAAAGGTGCGCAGCCATTTGAGGGCCGGCCGTTCAGCTCCGTTGGCCAGCAGCAGGTAGGTATTCGGATGCGAATTCCAAACATCCCCCTGGATATATCCCCACAAGGTAATGCCTTGCACGGCCGGATGGCTCCAGAACAGGGGAAAGTAAATTTTGTATTGCGCCAGCTGATTCTCGTCGTTGGGCTCGTCGATGTCGAATTCGGTGATGTAAATCGGCAGACCCAGTGCGCCAAGGCGGTCGAGGTTGGCCTTGAGCGTGGCGATGCTGTAAACATATGGATTGGCGGCGTTCATGTCGCTGCGGAATTCGAAATAGTGACCCTGAATGCCGATGCCGTCGATGAGGCCGCGATCCTTCAGCAGATTGATGAGGGCGATATAATTGCTGGTGACCTGGTTGTCCGAGAGAATATTGTACTCGTTCACGAGGAGCTTCACTCCGGGTGCGCAGTACTGTCGCGCCAATTGAAAAGAGGTGATGACCCAATCCCATCCGGTGGCGCCATCGCCACCCAGGGCCGCTTTATACGAGGCGGGCGCGCGCAGGGGCTCATTCACCACATCCACATATGCCATGGCCGGGTAGCGTTCTCCCACCGCCTTGATCCAATCTTCTATGGCCTTGCGTTGGTCTGGAATGGAGAGTCCGTCGATCCAGCCCGGCTGCTGCTGTCCCCAAATCAGGGTATGGTGCTTGTAAGGCAGGTTGCGGGTGGTGGCATAGCGGTAGATTTTGTCGAGGTTGGTCCAGTTATAGACACCGCGCGACCATTCCACTGAGCCCCATTTGCCGTCGTTACCCGGCGTCACCTGATTCCAGTAATTATTGAGATAGCGCCAGATCTCGCTGCCTGTGGCGCAACCGAGGAATTTGTCGAGTCCCTGGGCCAGGGGCTGCGCCTGCGAAACGGAAGAAGCTGACAATAGCAAGCCCAGCAGCACTATGATAAAATTGAACCACCGGGTTGCGCCCTGCTCACGCAAATGAAGCGATCGTGCATTTTTAACGGAATTCATCATGTTCGCTTTCTGAAAGATCAAAAATCAACCATTACTGCAGCAGCCTGAGCAAAAGATAATTATTTTGTTTAAAAAACTCCAGTCATTTATCGCCGGGCATCAGGGCTGAACGGGATATGCGCCAATGTACGCTGCGTTTTTGCCGGTCCTGCCGAGCACCTTGAGCAGAGACTTGGGCAGGGACAGTGCTGATTTATGTCCCGGGAATCCGGCAACAGGCTGATAGCGCCCCAACTCCCTGCTCAGGAATACCGGCGTATCATATGACGGATGCGAAGAACCGCTTTTTTCAAAGGCTGGAAAAGCTTCGCGCAGTTCCGCCACCGAGGAGAAACTGCTCTGGCACGCGGTATTTTGCGCCGGACTCCACAGCACCATCGGATGCGCCGGGTTACTGGAACCACCCAAATAGACATTATGATCGAGCTGCTGCAGCATCGGCGTCTGCAATCGCTCGCACAGACTTGCGGGCTGCCAGACAAACAATAATGGCCGCTTGATAGAATCATCCGCATAGAGCAGATTATTCACAAAGAGGTGCCCGTCGCGCTCATCCACATCGGGCCCGGTGCTGGAATGCCAGCCAAAATGATCGCCCGCCGGAACCCGCGCATTGCGTCCAATGCAAGCGGTGCTGTTGATGAAGGTATTGTTATACATGGATACATTGGAAGCGTTGAGGATCATGAGGCCGTGATCGCAGTCCACAAAAACGTTGCCTGCGCAAACGGCACCTTTGGATATTTCAAAAAAGAATCCATTATCGCTGGGCCAGAGCTGGTCAGTGCGCACGTTGCTCTTGTTATTACCGACTCCCTCGATCCAGTTGTTGACAAAGACGCCGTCGACGTTGCCAACGTCGTACCAGATGCCATTGGAATAGGGGTGATCGATCACCAGATTGTCGCGGCAGGTGACACGATAACACTGATTGAAAATTTTGACTGCGGCCGGATAATAGCCGGTGATCTGTTCGATGTTGTTGCGCGTAAAAATGTTCTTTTCCAGCAGCACATCATTGGAACTGAGGATATAGATGCCCTCGGTGCTGGTGTCGCTGACGCGGCAGTGGCGGATGGTCAAGCCATCACCGCGCAAATAACCTGCAACGCGAGAACAGTAAGAAATAGTGCAGTGCTCCAGTGTTGTGCCGGTGACCTCTTTGCCGTGCTGCGATTCCGGCGAGATGCCTTCCGGATTGGTACCCTCGATCTCCAGAGCGCGATAAGCGTACTGGGTGAACGTCAACCCCCGCAGCGTATAGCCTTTGCGGTCCGATGGGATGCCATTCAGCGCCGCTGTCGTGCGCAGAATGGCAACATCACAGGCGGTTATTTCCACCATGTGATCCTTGGGATCGATGC
This sequence comes from Candidatus Zhuqueibacterota bacterium, assembly GCA_963169875.1. Classification (GTDB taxonomy): domain Bacteria; phylum Zhuqueibacterota; class Zhuqueibacteria; order Residuimicrobiales; family Residuimicrobiaceae; genus UBA2214. The sequence goes on along the minus strand of CAUJEL010000016.1, from coordinate 9,798 downwards.
CAATGTAGACCGCGCCGGCGTCATAGTCGATGAAAAAGCTGTTCTCATCCACTTCGCCTTCCCACCCGGCCGATTGCAGGAATCTTCCATCTACGAATACCATGTCGTTGTTGAAACGGTGCAGGGGGGTTTTTTTGCCCTCGCGATCTCTGCGCCACCAGTCCTGCGGCGGCGACGGGAAGAGGGGGGACCAGGTGGTTTTCCACAATCCGTTGCCGAGATTTTGCCACTCACTGGCCACGCGGGTCCCTTTCAGTACCGGCTCTTCCCGGCCGCAGGCTTGGATGAGGATGCCCTGGTTGAGCACGAGATTCCCGGTGCGATAGACGCCGCCGCGCAAGAGGATGGCGTCGCCGCTTTTCGCGCGTTTACAGGCCGCTTCCAGGGAAGTCGGTTCACTGAGCAGCTGACCGCTGTTCAGACTGGAGCCATCGGGCGCAGCGTAATACACCGTGCCGCTGATTTTGGGCACAGGCCAGTTCTGCCGGATCGGCCCATAGGGGCCGCCGGAGGGCTGCGCTGCAGCGCCGCCCAGATATAACAAAAGCCAGACCAACGAGCCCGGAATTGTACAGGAAAAATGATTCTTCTTCAAGATTACTTTTAAGCCCATTTTGATCACCTGTCATTAGGTCAATGCACAAAGTCGAATTGAGGTGTTGACCGCTAACTCGCGGAGACAGCCCGTCAGTTTGAGTCCTTGATCAGGCCTGAGCTCAGAGATGAGTCAACCAGTCGAGGTTCAGCTCAACCTGAGACAGAACGCAGCGAATGCTGAACCCTGCGGTTATTGTATTTCCAGCGTCACGACCGATTTCGCCGGCAGCGAGACGTTGATGAGATTTTTATCCATCCTGAATCCGGTGAATGGTTTGCAGTACACCTTCTCAGGCTGCCCGAAATCGTTATAATCATTCATGGACGCAGCGGTGATGATCTCCGCGGTGGTCTTGGCCAGTTTATCCACGCCGCGTATTTCCAGGGCGACTTCCGCGGTACGAACGGGGTTGAAATTGCTCAGGGAGAGATGTATCCGGCCAAGGCTGTCCCTGGAGGCCGATGCGCTGATACCCGGAATCGCCATGCCGTCAGAGACGTACTCTTCACAGGACACATGCACGGGCAACAAGGTCGCATCCTGATGCACTTTGTACATCTTGAAGACATAGAACGTGGGTGTCTTGACCAGTTGATCGTCTTTGGTCAACAGCATGGCTTGCAGGACGTTGATGGTCTGGGCGATGTTGGCCATTTTCACACGTTTGGCATGGTTGTTGAAAATGTCGAGATAGAGAGCGGCGGTGACGGCATCGCGCAGGGTGTTCTGCTGGTAGAGAAAGCCCGGATTCGTCCCGGGTTCGACGTCATGCCAGTTGCCCCATTCGTCGGCGATGAGACCGATTTTGTGCTCCGGATCGTATTCATCCATCAAGGCGATATGACGTTTGAGGCGGCCTTCCATCGTCAGGGTGTTTTTCAGGGTGAGAAACCAGTCTTTTTCTTCGAATTGCGTGGCTGAGCCTTTCTTGTCCCAGGTGTGACACACCGTATAGTAATGGAAGGAATAGCCCTGGATCAGATGCTGGTATTTTTGCGTCTTTTGCAGCAACACCTCGGTCCAGTTATAATCGGGATCAATGCCGCCGCTGGCGACGCGGTAGAGTTCGCCGTAGCGCAAATAGGTTGAAAAGCGTTTGAAGAGATCGGTGTAGTATTCCGGCGTCATATTGCCGCCGCAGCCCCAGCTCTCATTACCCACAGCCCAATACTTGACCTTCCAGGGTTGTTCGCGGCCATTACGCTTGCGCAGATCAGTCATCGGACTCTGCGTATTCGAATTTACATACTCGACCCAGTCGGCGGCTTCCTGCACGGTGCCGCTGCCGACGTTGAGGCAGATATAAGGCTCAGCGCCGATCAAATCGCAGAGATCGAGAAACTCATGGGTGCCGAAACTGTTGTCCTCGGTGACTCCACCCCAGGTTGAGTTGACGATGGCTGGCCGCTGCTCTCGCGGACCGATACCGTCCTTCCAGTGGTAGGTGTCGGCGAAGCAGCCGCCGGGCCAGCGCACCACGGGCGGTGCGATCTCGCGCAGCGCCGCGATGACGTCGTTGCGGATGCCGCGGGTATTGGAGATCGGAGAATTTTCGCCGACCCAGAATCCGCCATAGATGCAATTCCCCAGATGCTCGGCAAAGTGTCCGTAAATCTCTCTGTTTATCTTGTCCTTGCCAAGATCCGCATTTATGATGATTCGATTTTGTTTGGGCGCAGCCATCAAGCCCGCTGTCATCAGCAGCACCCACAAAATGGATCGTCTCGCCATTGCCATGATGTGTCTCCTTGTTCGTTATATTGGATTAGTAACGCACATGACATACTTTTAGTGATGCGGTTACCTCAGCAGCATCATTTTCCGGGTCCGGGTAAAATCGTCACTCCTGAGCGAATAATGGTAAAGACCATTTGCCAGATCAGCGGCCGCAAATTTAACCGTATGTGTTCCTTCGCCGTACTCCCGGCCCGCCAATTCCGCCACTACTCGGCCCAGAAGGTCATAGACCCTCAAAGACACAAAGGCACGGCGCGGAATTTCGAATTGGATATTTGTGGATGGATTGAATGGGTTGGGGTAATTTTGCTCCAGGCCATACCGGCCGGGCTGTACTGTGCCCGATGATCCCGGCTGTGCTGAACTGGGGACATTTCTGGAGGTGAAATAAAAGGAGTGGATTTGGAATAATTTGCCAGTTTCCACGCCGGTGAATTTCAAATAGACATCATGCCGGCCCGTGACCGGTTTTACCGCAAAAGCAAGCGTCTGAAAAGTTCTCCAGCCGCCGGTGGAGTTGATGGCGCAGTCGGCGATTTTTTCGCCGCTGTCCAGGGAATCCAGCCACACCTCTACCGTGCCGCCGCTCGAGCCGCAGGCGGCGACTATCTTGAGAGAGTCCGGCACTTTCTGATACTCCGCATTGCCAAATTCAACCCCCGCATACAAGGCCCAATCATTCCCGTGGATGTTGTCCAGTACGTATCCGCCATTGATATAGGTCCGGCTCGTGCCAATTTGATTGGCAGGGCATTCCGCGAGAATGGGGGTATAGGCATCGCGGTAGATATAGAGGTCGAACCAGGCGCTGCTCGATCCGCTCACATAAAGCCCCTGGCGGGTGCCGGTGAACGTCGAAAAATCCGAATAAGAGTCTATTTGGCTGATGTCGACAGGCTGGCCAACCTGGGTCCATTCGTTCCCGTCCGGGCTGTAAAAACCGCTGATTTTATGATTGATACGTTCGAGTTTGAGCCACAGCGTGTCGCCCATGCTGTTTTCAGCTTCATATTTTGTCGTCACAAAATTAAACGAGATGGTTTTTCCGGCGCCCGCTCCCAAGGTGCTGACCAGCTTGAGCGCCATCTGTTCATCACCGCGCATGATCCACAGCCCCGCCTGATCGGCGGCTGTTTTTGCCGTGAAATCGAGTCGGGTGATGAGTGCATAATTGTGTTCACCGTCATTTTTATTCACCGTATTGGCTTTGGCCGTGCTTTTGGGGGAGAGCCGCAGCCACCCGGGCCGCTCACTGAGGGAGAATTTTGTCTTTTCCGTATTACCGAGAAAAGACCATTCGGGGTGCAGATCAGGGGCTGTGAAAAAATCCGATTTCGGCACCATCCAGGGGATGCCGCTGCTGGAGAGCGCTGGCGCTGTGAAGGATTGGTTGACGGGATAATCCGCCACCGGCCTGGCGGTCGTGCTATAACGAACCTGATTGAGCAGTCCCTGCCTGCCCTGGCCTTTCCATTCTCCCTTGGCGTATAGCGGGTGAACGACCCAGGAGGTGCTGTCGTCCAGCAGAATGGCCTGAGAGGCGTGATTCGGGCTGGTGAACAGCGAACTGTTTTTTTGCGGGTCCGCTTCGTTGAAAAAATCGCCGAGCATCTCCCAGGAGTCTTGTGCCGACGTCAGTGTGCGGCTGCGCATCACCTTTTGTCCGCCGCCGAGATCTCTGGCGAAAGAGTAGTAATAATAACCCCCATATTTCCACATCACCGGACCTTCGGCCCAGCTATACGGATAGGAAGGCGCCGGATTGAGCCAGCTGAGATTATAGAGCGCCCCGCCGGGTTGCCCCTCGGCGTTCAATTCCACAATGCCGTTATTGGGTTGGCCGTTTTTAACCACCAGATACCATTTGTTATCGTCATCAATAAAAATGGAATTATCATACCCCAAGGTATAAGGCAGTCGCGGCGGATTGTTCACCTTTACCGGCATGCTCCAGGGACCTCTTGGATCGGGCGCCTTGACAAAGTGCATGGTGTTGGCCCTGGAGAAAAAATGCCAGTACGAGCCGTTATACAAGACCATCTGGCCGCCCCAGCAACCGCCGCCCGGGGCATCGCCGTAGCCGGACCAGGCTGCACTCACTGGTTGCGCGATGGCTTCCCAGTGCACCAGGTCGGTGGAATGATAGATAACCGGCGTCACGTTGAACGAGGAACCCGTCGTGTAAAAGTCGTCCCCGATCCGGCTCAGCGTACAATCGGGATGGTCGCCGGGGATAACCGGATTCAGATAACTCCTGAACGACGGCGATTGTCCCCATAAGACATTTGCAATGATCATCATCGCTGCAAGCAATGTTAAAATTCTGGTCATGTTCATGGTGCCATAATCTCCGTTTATACCTTTGTTAAAAGTTATCCGTCCGGAAGGGCGATGCGGGCAATCCCTCCTTGTTGTACAAATTGGCGCCCTGCGGATTGTCGGCCCAGGCATAGCGCACAGCCACGGGTGTTTTTATTTTATCGTTCCACACGACGACCGTGTTCTTGTTAATTTTGGCTTTTGCCCAGACAAATTTCTGATCCGCTGTGGCGATGGCGAAGGCGTGCAGCTGTTTGCTCCCTTTGGCCATCAGACCGCTGCCGCAATGATCAAAGGAGAGGATGATCTTGTTTTTCTCCACTCGCATGCTCTTATAGACCGGACCTGAATGGATGACATGTTTTTCCCCGCAGGCTATTTTACGGGCGGCCAGTGCCAGCCTCTCACCGACAGGCTTTTTGGCGAGGGGATGGACATCGTTCCATTCGCCCAGATCGATAGCCACCACCATGGCGGTATTGGCCAGGCTCAGGCCGCTTTGCTGCGCTTCGCGGAAGAGGGCCCATCCGCTTTGAGAAGGCTGTGGCCGCGCTTCCATGAAATTGGGCAGCTGCACGAACAGAAACGGGAAATCGCCCTGGTTCCAGTGGCTGCGCCAATCGCGAATGAGCGCCGGAAACAGGGTGCGGTATTCCTGCGGCCGTCCGGCATTGGATTCGCCTTGGTACCAGATCACACCCTTGATACGGTAGTTCAAAAGGGGGGAGATCATGGCATTGTAGAGCCCCATGGGTTTCCAGCGGATGAAGGTCTGACCGGCCAGGGGGTCCATCTTGGCGCCGAGGCGAAAGCGCCAGGTGCCTTTGAGGTCGATGGTGTCCCGGTCCACGATTATTTGATACGGTTTATCGGGTACAAATCCGCCTTCACCGATGTTGCTGATCACGCGGACGACGAGCGTGTTTGGGCCAGCTTTGAGAAGCCCCGCCGGGACTTCATAGCGCCGCGGCGGGTACTGATAGCTGACCGTACCGACGAACACACCGTTGATGAACGCGGAATCGGCATCCACGATCCGTCCGAGAATGAGTTTTCCGGGTCTCCCCGCCAGGTCAGCCGGAATATCCACCTCTCTGCGGAACCAGACCACACCGTTGACGGGTCCCGGTTCCGTCCCCGACCAGTATCCGGGCACGGGCAGGGTGGACCAATCATCGCATGCGAAGTTTGGATCGGCCCAGCTCTGCCGCGGATTTTTATAACCCTCATCCTTTTGGCGCAACAGCCGATACCATGCCTCGCTGCGCTCGCGATCTTCTCTTTCGATTTGCGCGATGAGTGCATCGTCCCGAAAGCGCTTCGCCTCTGATTCATGATGGGGGAATTGTTTCAGGGCTTCAGCACTCATCCACGCTTCGGCCGGACTGCCGCCCAGACTGGCATTGATCAGACCAACCGGTATTTGACAGGTCTTGTACAGGTCGTTTGCAAAGAAATAGGCCACCGCGGAGAAATCCAGCACATTTACGGGATTGGCGCTTTTCCAATGGCCACTCTGCAAATCCGCTTGCGCTGTCTTAAAGTCGTATGATTGCGGGACGGAAAACTGACGGATAAATTTGTTTTCAGAACGGGCGATCTCTTCGGGGTATTTCCAGGCGACGCGCCGCATCGGCAGTTCCATGTTCGATTGACCGGAACAGACCCAGACATCTCCAATCAGGATATCGTGGATCGTGATGCGGTTGCTGGCGGTGATTTTCATCTCATGGGGGCCGCCGGGCTGCAGCGGCGGCAGTTGCAGGCGCCACTGGCCGCTGTCATCGGCACTTGTTGTATAGCTTGTTCCCAGAAATTCGATGGAGATCTGCTCGTGGTTGTCCGCCCAGCCCCACAGGGTGATGGGGGCCTCGCGCTGCAGCACCATGCCGTCGCTGACCAGTTTTGGCAAACGCACATCGGCCGCGGCGGACGAGGTGAGCAATGACACGAACATCAAGATATAAAGTCGGCGCATGACAAGCCTTTCTTAAGTGTTTACCCTTTCAAAGGCTCGCAGCCTTTGAAAGGGTATAGGCAAGTTTTATTTTATCAAAACCAGCCGTCTGCTTTCGACGCGGTTTGCACTTTGCAGGCGGTACCAGTAAATCCCGGCTGGTAAATCAGCCGAATGGAAAGTCGTGGAATGGTTACCGGCCTCCTGGATGCCGTCAACCAGTACTGTCACCAATTCACCGCGCAGATTATAAACCTTGAGGGTGACCATGCCCTGTGCCGCCAGGGCATAGGCAATCCTGGTGGAAGCGTTGAATGGATTGGGATAATTCTGCTGCAGCGACAGCGTCATGGCGCTGCCATTGGCGAGCGTGACAGCGCTCGTTGAACTGGCCAGCCCGGCCATGGCGCTGAGCAGATTGGTTTTCACCGCAGCCAGGGTATCCGCAGCTGACACACTGTTGCTGTAATTTCTGGAGCAGGCATTTTTAGCGGCTGCCAGAGAGGTTGTGAAAATTGACCAGGTATCAGGTGTATAGCGCTGCGCCTGCAAGGTGTCTCCATGGGCGATCAGCGAGTCCAGTGCATTAAAATGTTCCCCCACTGCGACGACGGCGTAAAAAGCCGGCTTGCACTGATTTTTACTGTCCCACAGGGATGAGGACTGGTTGGCCTTGAAGGTATACTGGTCATTGAGGCCATCCTTGGAGACGCTGATGATTTTGCCGCGGCCGGAGAAATAGCTGCGCTCGACAAAACATTTGAACAATTGTCCGTATTGATTGGCCTGTGTTGTCAGCAGCCTTTGCGAAGGTGTTGCACTCCCCGTGGTCACATCCAGTTCGGTCACCGCCATCTCTGTACAGATGGGTGAGAACTTTTCGTAGGAAGCGATCCATTGCTCGGCACTGGGTGATGCGTTGCTGTCATGTTCCTGCATGCCGATGCCATCGAGATAACCGGCCTGAAAGATCGGCGTGCAGATGCGGACAATGCCGTCGGCCTTGGCTGGCAGGTGGGTGTTATAATCATTGTAATAGAGTTTGATCTGTCCTTCGCCGAAGGCCAGAGTGTGCTGACGCGTCAATTCAAAAGCTTTGAGCAGATAGCTGTTATCGCCAAATGTCTGGTACCATTCGCTATCGCTGGTGCGGTCTGTGCCGTCGTCCTTCACCGCTTCGTTGACCACGTCCACGGCGGAGAGCAGCCCCGGCCAGCCTTCATGAAGCAGCCGGATCACCTCTTTGATATAATTATCCAGCCGTGCTGTCATTTTATCCTTGCTCAAGCGTGCACCACTTGCCGTATAACCACTGCGAAAGAAAGTGGCTGGTGTCTGGCTGTGCCATACCAGCGTATGCCCGCGAAAGGTGAAGCCCTGGCGCTGCGCCCAATTGAGCTGCGCGATGATGTCACCGTTAAATTTTACAATGGGATGTGTATCCGCATAGTCTTTATCACTGGCGTTGTTGTAGGCCGCGGCGCTGGCGTTGATATCCACCGTGTATTGCGGCTTCATATTGTTACCGGGGGACATGCTGTTCATATGAAACCGGATCAGGTCGCCGCCTTGCGGTGTTGCTACCGGGGACTGGCCCGGAACAGCTGGATCCGTTGCCAGGCCGATATTACGATAGGACAGCAGACAGCCAATATAAAAATCGTGCGCATAGACATCTTTGAGCGCGGGAACGTTCGTTTGCACGGCCCCTTGGGCGTTTGCGAAAGTTGGGAATAACATACTCATGATGAAATAAACCACCGGGGCGATTTGTAACATTTTTATCATGTTTTTCTCGACAGGTTTTGGCGTGATGATGAATAAAAAAAGCAGCCTGTCCATGAACTACGGACAGGCTGCCTGAATGAATCATGAACGAATAACTGGATCTTTTCTATCGCAAGGATAGAAAAGCTATTTCAAAAGCATTAACTTCTTGGTGGCGCTGAACTCGCCAGCCGACAGCTTGTAGAAGTAGACGCCCGAAGGCAGATTGATCGCATTGAAGGTAATCTTGTGCGATCCCGCATTCATGCGTACATCCATCAATTCCGCCACAACCTTGCCCAGTGAATTGTAGACCACAAGTTTCACCTGGCTCTCTTTGGGCAGACCGAACTCGATGGTCGTTTCGGGATTGAACGGGTTCGGATAGTTCTGCTGCAGCGCATAGATCGCCGGTATGGCAACCGGTTCGGGCATTTCAACCGAGACCACCCAATCGGGCAGATCGATCGGAGCGCCCATGTCCACCATGACTTCTTCGATACGCAATGCCGTAGTCGCCGGATTGGTGTTCAGCGCAAAATTGATGCAATTGAACACGTCCGTGACATTGGGCTCGTGGAAATCGATGGTTTTGGCGGCCCATGAGTAAGTGCCATCAGTCTTGATCAACTTGACGCGAATCTCACTGGTTCCGAGTCCTGCGGGCTGAATCGAGATCCCGAATTCATAGGTCCCGGCGCCGGCGACTGCAGCCGCGGGCACCTGGAGATTGCTGCCAAGGACATAATCATTGGCGCCATTGCTCTGCAACCAGGTATGATCGACCACGGCTCCATAGCTGCCGGTCATGTTAATACCGGACCAATTCGATGGGCCATTGTTACCGCTCACCGGGATGAACAGATATCCTGTATGAGTGGGATCGACGCCGGTCCACTGTGTGGAATCAACACTGGCGGCGTTGATATTCCCTGAATTGGTGCTGTGGAAAATACCGAAGCGCAGGCTGCCCCAATTTTCGAAGCCGCCGCCTTCAAGCGTTATCTTGCCCGTGACCTTGAGCGCTTTTTCCATGGTCGGGGAGAGATCCTGGTCGAACCCGGCCTGCAATGCCGACCAGGAAGTGGCCGGCACGGTGCCGGAAGCCATCGCATCACCCTCAAATTCACCAGGGGTGAAGGTCCAGCCGCCGATCTTGCCGCCGATAAAGCCCCAGGATGTCAGGTAGTACGCTTCCCACGGTGCAATCGGGACCTCGATGGGATCGCCGATGTCGACCTGGGCCGCCAGGATGTTGAGCTGGGTGGTTTCGGTGTCCTTGTTCATGCCAAAGCAGATGCCGTTGAATTTGCTGGTGACGCCGGCCGTGTCGATGGTGACGCCGCCGAACCAGTACTTGTTATTCTGTTCGATGAGGTACCAGCGCACTTCGTTGGTGCCGTCGCCCAGGGGCTGAACG
>CAUJEL010000015.1 GCA_963169875.1 Candidatus Zhuqueibacterota bacterium | reverse complement strand
AACTCCGAACCGCCTACTTCGAAATAGACACCGGTTCCGAGGCTCAAGCCCACTTCCGAGTCTTCGAGAAACAGATTCTGGTATCCCGCGCGCACGGCCAGCGTCTTCATGATCAACCACTCAGCGCCCAAACTGATGCTTTCATGATTATCATTGGGGTGAAAGGCATTGACAGCCAGATGCACTTCATGGCGATGTCCGAAGCGGAGCGGCCAATCGATGCCAACGCGGAAGAGCACCGGCAGCGGATATTCCTCTGTGTATACTTCGCCCGGCAGGTTGCTGTTATCGCCATATTCCTGCAGATCTTTATCATAGACGATGCGCAAATCCCGTCCGGAATAGCGCGCGGGCAGGCCGAAATTGACGATGGAGGCGCCCAGCCGCGGCCCATTGGGAGACAAGCGATAGATGGTGCCAACGTTGATGCCGACGGTGGCCATGCTGCTGTGCCAGATGGTCTCCTGGATATAATTGATTTGAAACCCGACCGCAAAACGATCGGTCAGCTGGCGGCCGTATCCCAGTCCCAGCGAGAAATTATTCACCGTATAGTGTTCTCCGGTGCCCAGCGGTTGTTCGACGGTGCGTACAGCGATTTCGCCCGAATTAAGCATGGTGGCATTCAGCAGCAGATTGCCCGCATTGCCCATTTGCAGGGCGCCCACCACGCAATCATAGGTGATATCCGCAAGCCACAGGCTGTGTGTGAACTGGACGCTGTGGTTTGTGAGCGTGCCGATGGCACCGGGATTATAGTATGTGGAGAAGACTTCCTCGGTAGAAGCGACTGCAGCGTTGCCCATGCCGGTGCCGCGGGCGCTGGGCTCAATGAGCAGGAACTGCCCGATGGTAGTGCCGGTTTTGCTTTGTGCCAGGAGCGGAGCATCCATGCCCAGCCAGGCGATCAATCCAGCAAGCACCAGGAGATAGAGTCCCGGCCGCTGGATGTGTAAGGTATGTCGTTTATTCATAGTCCACCTGCCGGTTATTTAATGATGGCGAATTTGCCGATCTTGTGACCCAGTTTATCCGCATCGACGTGAAAGAGGTACAGTCCGGGTGCGACATCGAGATTATCCTTGGTGCGCAAATCCCACGCGACATAGCCGCCGGCACCGCCGTCATGCTGGAGCGTCTGCACCAGTTCACCGCGCACGGTGTAAATGCGAATGGTGCAGTTCTGCGGCAGGGCGCGGAATTCGATGCGGCGCTCGCCGCGGCCGGACACGGCATAGCGTTCCGGTTCAAAACTGGCGGAACCCACATAGGGATTGGGCACGACGTAGGGATCCCGGGCAAAATCCTTTTTGGCACTGTCGGCGTCAATGACCTGACCTGTGCTGGTGAAAGTGAAGAGATCTCCAACCTCGAGAGGATAAACAAGCTTGAGATGGTAAACATCGCCGGCTTTGGGCGGGATTATGGCGCCCCTGCCGGCCTGTCCCGTCGTATCGGGTTCGATGCGCCAGGTCAGTTGAGGGGTTGTGGGTTTTTCCGCCACATAAGTCGCCACATCGATGAATTCGTCGGCACGGCTCAGTGTTCCGTCCCGGTCCATGTCGCGGAAGCGGAACTTGAGGCGCAGATCTTCGCCGGCGTCGGTCAGCGCATGGATGCGGAATTTGGCCGGACGTGCCGGCAGGCCGATGGCCAGCAGCGAGGTGTCCATCGGTGTATCATAGAACGTGATGCGCAAGTCATTGGGAAAACCCGGTCTGCGCCGGTTGATGGACTGCTGCGGCTGGTAGGTGGCTTTCAACTTCAAGTTGGTCGTGCTCGTCTCAGAGAAGCCGCTGGCGCTGCTGACCGTCACGGTTTTGGGGGTATTGACCACTGGCAAAAGTCCGCTGCCATTCTGTCCTGTACCCTGGCCGTCCATGTCATACCCATTGGTGAAAATCATCTCGTTCAGGGTGCTGTCTTTCAGGTCATAATACACAGCGCGCACGCAATCCGGTGCCGGGGTTTTGAAGGAGAGCACAAAGAGATGATTATCGGGCACCAGTCCGGAGTTGACGATTTGAACATCCACGGTTCCGGTGCCCTTGCCCTTGATCTGCGTGCCCGCTGTGGCTGTGGCGGGCGTGAAACCCATGGTTCTCGGATTGGGTCTGACCTCGACGACGTTTTTGGGCAAGATGGTTCCGCCCCGCGGCGTGCGTGAGATATCGTATTTATTTTCGGAAGGATAATAATCGAACGAGTCGCTGCCGTGATCATAGGCGCAAACAGCATAATAGTAGAGCTGGCCGTTCACGGCCGTGGTATCGGTCCAGGTGTGCGTCAAGCCCGAATTATTGCCCAGATAATAGGCCACACCTTCAACCACCTGCGGGGAAAAGCCCTGCTTATCGTTGATGACGTCGAACTGGGCGAGGGGTTTGCCGTTGCCCAGGGTGCCGGTACCGCGGCCGGTGGAAATCAGTTTGACATCGCGCCAGTCGGGATCAGTGGAGCGGTAGATGCGATAGCCTTCAAAGTCGTTTTCCAGGGTCACGGGATCGATGCCGCGTTCGCTGAGGTCATCCCAGGAGAGCCGCACCCAGCCGTCGCCGGTTTCAGCCGTGAGGGTCGGGACCGGCGGCGGGACGGCGAATTGATAGTTGGCGTTATAGATCTGTTGCACGGTTTTGACGGTCGAGCGCAGTTCATAGAGATCGGCGCCATAGGTCAGTGCCAGGCTGAAGCGTTCGGTGCGGCCCGCGGGGAGGATGAAGGGGCCGGAGGCGAAGAGGAAGCCGATGTTATAATTTAGGGCACGTGCGGAGTCGAAGCGGGCGCTGGCATTCGGATTGGTGAAGCGTTCAAATAGGCGGCGCGGCCATTCCTTGCCGTCATCGAAAAAGACGATGTTTTCCACCTCGGTATTGGGATTGCCTTGACCGGCTTTGATGCGGTTCATCTGGAATCCGGTTAAACCGATTTGATCCGATTCCTGAAGGTCGGTGCGGTCAAAATTCGGTTCTCCATTGGTCGGGATGCCATCCAGCTCTCCGGTGTCGTTAGTGCCGAAAACCCCGTCCGCGCCGGTGTCGCAGAGTTCCGGAATCCAGTCCAAATCCTCATCACCGCTCCACCAGCGCGCAGCGCGCCAGGCGGGACGGCTGGCGATGGTGCCGATGGCCGCTTCGAACTGCGCGATATCGTAATTTGCCTGCAGATAGGCCAGTATTTCAGCCTGGGAAGTGAACAAGGTACCGGGCCCGCCATCGCGTTTCTCGTTGACTATGCCGTCATCATCGTTATCAAAGGCATCGAATTGATTGCCGGGCGTCTCCAGATAGGCATAGCCGAGATATCCGGTGCGGGCGCAATTGCTGCTCAGGTCGCGGCCATGGCCGAATTTGTCCCAGGTGTACACCAGGTTGAGGCCAAAGGATTTGTCGAAATAGGCATTATCGTCATCCGATTCATAGATGCCGTCGCAGGAGAGTGCTGAACCGCCGATGCCGGAGTCCATATAAAGACCGAAGATGATATTATCACGATATTCGGTGGTTCCTTCGTTGGTGATGTCATAGTGCCAAAAGATGACGTTGCCGGCCTGGGGATTGGACCACTGGAATCCGCGCACTTCGATGCGCAGTCCGAGGCCGCGGCGGGTGGAGTCGCGGCTGTCGGGATAGAAATCCCAGGCATCGTAGAAATCATCATCCATGACCGTATAGCTCTCCTGGTCGGCATTGGGACGTTTGCCGAAGTAGCCGTTCCAGCTGCCGGGCCAGCCCGGATCATCCGGGTCGGTGATCTTATCGGGCCAGGCGTCCGGCCAGGTGCGGGGATCGCCGCTGACAGCGGGGGAGCGGCCTTTGTTGATGGCCGGATCCGCCTGGAAATAGCCGGGCCGGGGTTCGAAGCGCATGACGCGGTTGCGTTTTGGACTGGTGGCCTGGCGTTCGCGATAGCCTGTTTCCATGATATAAATATCGCGGTTCTTGCGGTCCTTGATTTTGGCGAGCACAAACGGTGTGATGCCATCGGTGTAATTCATCCCGGTGCCCTTTGGCACTTCGGCGGAATGAAAAACGCTGAGGTCGACATTACCCGGATCCTCGGGATAACCGCCCACCATGCCATAATTGTAAAAAATCGTACGGATGTTGGCGGCGTCATGAAAGCCGGATCTTTCCGCATCGACGCGGCCGCGCTGCTCTGCAGGCACCACGGGCTGGTATTGTGCCAGGGCGGTGGCGGCCGTCAACAAGAGAAGATATACTTTAATCCAACGCATAGATTACTCTCCGCTGTTTCATAAAGAACCGATGGTGAAGCCGATTTCCAGGCGGCGCGGGGGATAGTACCGGCCCGGATTGGCGAGAGTGGCGCGATCGCCGATGGGATTCAAGGAATAATCCGGACTGCCGGTGTCCGAAAAGATAAAGCCATTGACAAAGCGGGCGTCGAAGAGATTGAGGACGCGGGCGAACAGGCTCATGCGCAGACCGGCGAGTTTGGTAAATTTTTCGGCGCGCAGATCAACGCGCAAGCCATTGGGCTTGCGGGCGGAGTTGGTTTCCAGACCGCCGCCAAACCCCGCTGTCAACGCCGGTGTATAAGGCTGACCGCTCCCGTAACGAATGATCGTGCTCAGGGCAAAACTGTTCGGTTTCTCGATGGTCACCGTCGCATTGAGGGTGTGGCGTTGATCCCAGTTGAGCGGCACCTGGCGCGGTCGTGGATCTTCGCCGGCGGAAGCGCGGGTGGCGGTTTCTCTGGGATCGCTGGCGTTGCCTTGCGCGCGCTGCCAGGTGTAATCGAGCATGGTGCTGACCATGCCGACGCGACGCTGATCGAGGGCGATGGTGAAACCGAGGACGTTGCCAAAGTCGATGTTGGTCAAGCGGGCATATTCGGCGGCCGTGTAGGTCGAGATGAATTCGACGCCGAGCAGGTCGCGAATGTCCTTGTAAAAAATGCTGAAATCAAAACCGATTATATTATTGATGGCTTGTTTATAGCCAAATTCATACTGGACGGTGCGTTCCGGTTTGATGTTGGGATTTCCCATGACGCCGTAGCTGATGCCCCCTGCCTGCAGTTCATCGAGGATCTGGTAATCCGAGTTGGCAAATATCTGTCCGAGCGCGGGCATCTGATAGAAATGGCCATAGGCGAAAAAAAGCGAAGCATTAGCGGTGACGGGATAGCTGACGCCGATGCGGGGCGACAGGGTGATTTTTTTGCTGGCTTCCTGCGGATGCGATTCCGGGGCTCCCTGAATGGCATTGGCGGGATTCGCCAGGTCACTGGGGATCGTCGACCGCGAATCGAAATATTCCTGACGCAATCCGGCGCGCACCACCAGATCACGCCATTCCACTTGATCCTGAACATAGAGAACATAGTTGATGGGATCATAGGAGGAGATATCCGGATAATCGGGTGGTTCGTTTTCATGGCGCACGATCAACGTGCCGCCTGGCGAAACCAGGTAGCCGGGAGAACCGAATTTGACCGTGGATTTCTGCAATTCAACCCCGAATTTGACCTGATTGGAGCGATTGATCTGACTGGTCAGCGCGCCTTTGAATACCAGAGCGTTGGTCTGCTGCTTGAAGCGTCCCAAATCGACACCTTGCACGACAGCGCCGTTTTCGTAATTGATGTCGCCGATGGCCGGGCCGGCGGAATCATAGCGGCTGTCGTATAAATCTTCGTACTTCATATCGCGATAATCGAAATAGTTCTGGCGCAGATTCACATTATAAAAGGTCGTGGGAGACAAGGTGTGGGTGAAATCCAGACCGTGCACGATGGAGAACGTCTTTTGTTCTCCGCGTCCATCCGGATTAAAGCGATATCCATAATCGTAGCGTTTGCCTTGGATGATATTATAAATGGCCTGATATTCCAAAGTGATGTTTTTCAATGTTCGATTGCTGATTTTTGCCAAGCCGGACCATTCGCGCGTATAGTCCAGCGCTGCTTCACTGCCATCGCCGGTAGGTGTAAATATCTTTTTTTCGAAATCGGCGCGGTCAAAGGGCTGAAAGCGGCGCTCGGCGAAGATGTAACCGTCATGCACATAACGGCGGCCGCTGACGATGAAATAGGTTTTGGGCAGAAAGGTGGGACCGCTGAGACTGAACTGATAATTCTGGATCGAAAGGGGTCGGAACTTGTCGGGCGCGTTGCGACGGTCGCCGCTGGTATAGAGATAATCGCTGGTGAAGGCTTCTCCGTTCCAGGCGAAGCGATCCGCGCCGCTTTTGAGAACCACATTGACGACGCCGCTCATGGCCTGGCCATATTCGGCATCAAAGGTGCCGCTGATAACCTGGACCTCCTGCAGCAGGGAGCGGTCGATGCGCAGGGTGGAGCTGTTATTGTAGCTATTATTCACGGTGACGCCATTGATTTGATACTGGACTTCCCCGATTCGGCCACCGCGAAAATGGCCGTCCACTACGCCCGCCTGCAGATCCACCACTTCCTGAAGATCCTGAACCGGCATGATGGCGATGTCCTCGCTGGTGACCGTGGACATGGAACTGGTGAGATTGGTCTCGACGATGGGGCGCTGGGCCACAATTTGCACCGATTCACCCTCGATGACACTCTCTTCAAGTTGAATGTCCTGTGTGGTCGTCTGCCCCGAAGTGATGAGCAAATTGTTGACCATGGTGGTCTTGTGCCCGATATAGGTAAAACGCACCTGATATTGCGCGGGGGGCACGTTGAGGATGGTATAGTAGCCATCCAGATCGCTGACTGCGCCCAGTGTCGTGCCCACCAGGAAGACATTGGCGCCCAAAAGCGGTTGCCTGGCTTTGTTGGTTATCCGCCCGGTCAGTTTGCCTGTGGTAGCGGCGAATAGAGATGCGCTCATGAGGAGCGCAAACAGGGTTATCGACAAGGCGCGTTGGAAGAACCCGCAAGCATGCGGGAACATCCGTTTATTCAAGCAGCGCATAGCCTTCCTTTCCTGATAAAGACAAGTGACAGCGACGAGAACCGGGCAGGCTGATTGTAATGGTCTGATTGGCTCTGGTTATCAACCGCCGAGCGCGCAGCGCCCGCCGAGCTGTTTGTGTTGACTTTTGGGAACCAGTTTAATTCTGCATGAGATTTCGGTTTATTAAAAGCTGCTGGTGGTGCCTTTGCATTGTTTTACTATTTTTCTGCGTAATTCTGTGTCACCTGTTGCTGAATCATTCATGCTAATAAGGGGGAGGCACCCGATGAAGCTGGGTGCCTCTCCTCCCGGATTTATGCTACCGGCCGCAAAAGCGGATTATTTGATCACCAGCATTTTTTGCACATGCGTTTTGCTGACTTGTCGCGTTTTGGCAGAGGTCATTTCGATCTGGCAGAAATAGACACCCGAGCCAATGTTGCTGGCATTGAAACGGACTTCGTGCACGCCGGGCGCCTGCGCACCCAGCAGCTGCTCATGAACCGTACGGCCGAGGAGATCGTAGACTCTCAGCTTGACGCTGCCGTTTTCCGGCATGGCATAGCGGATGGTGGTCTCCGGATTGAACGGGTTCGGATAGTTGCCGAGCAGTTCAAAAGACTTGGGCAGTTTGTTTTCTTTGCCAACTTCTACACCCGTCGGAACTTTGGTGTTTACATCCATCAGAGCCCATGCGGGACCGGCATTCCAGCCGCCTTCGCGCATCCACCAGACGCGGTTGCCATAGTTATCGGCGGCGTTGGGGAAATTATCGCCATCGAACAGGGTGGCGCTGATGAAGAGCACCCCGTCACCGAGTCCGGCCGGATATCCCAGGCCTTTGAGATCAATGCCGATTTCGAAATTGTAGCCAGTATCGATGTCATTGAAATCATTGATGGTGGAACCGGGCTTGAGCATGAAGCTGGCATAAGCCAGGCCTTCCGGGATCAATGTGGTAAAGTAATCCTGGGCGATGACGCCGTTCTGGTCGAAACGCAGCGTGAATTCGCGGCGCAGCAGGTTGTGTTCCCACTCATCCCGAGCCGCGCGGTCGTTGATGATGATGCGGACGCCATCCCATTGATCAAAGTTTTCCAGCGCCCATACTGCCTGATCGCGCACATCGACGCCGATGTAGAGCATATCGCCCTGGAAGAACCATTTGAGGGTGGCGTCGGCGGGATCCACCACCGGCGCAGTGACGCCGTCGATGGCAGGTTGCCACTGACCGGAACGCCAGGGACCGATGTTGCCATAGTTGGAACGCAATTCATCATCGCCGAAACGGATATCCATGCCTGCAATATTTGCCCAAATCGCCTCATCCAGATTGCCGTCGACAGTGGGTGCAGGATAATCCGCGCCATTTTCGATGATGATGTCAGGTCCGATTATGGGCAACGGTGTATCCTCAGTCACATCGGGACGCGCATAGATGCGGCCGATGGCGTAAGCGCTGCCATTGCCCCAGGGACCCTGCCACCAGGTGCGGTTGCCGCTGAATTTTTCCTCGATCAACGGCCACTGCCAGTCGGCGTCGTAGATGGAGATGTTGAATTCAAGGATGTCGCCGGATTTGGAAGTGACATCGTAGCCGCGGGCGGTGAGATCAAAGACCAATTCCGTCGTATAGCCAAAGTCCGGCGTGGCATCGTCATTGCTGATGCCATCGACCACGGTGACCGCATCCCAGACGGTACGATCGCCGGCTGCCCAGCCGAAGAATCCGGGTGAAGCGCCGACGTTGCCGGTGTTGGGATCGGCCCAGCCTTCGGTGACCCAACCATAGAAATACTCAAAGTTGGCCACCGGCCGGTCCGGCTTGCTGCGGTCGCGCAGGTTCATCAAGAGACCGTCGAACCTGTTGAACAAACCGCCGCCGACCGAGGCGTCTTTCACAAACACGCCCACGTAGAGTTTATTCTCATGAACCAGGAAACTGATAAAGGCATCCGTGGGATCGGAGGGTTCCACGCCGGTTTCGATGCGCGAGCCGCTGCCGGGGATCAGGACGCCGGCTTTATTATAACGCAAGCGGAAGGTTTCTGCTTTGCTCCAGGCCGGTTCATCGAGTTTGCCGTCGAGGTTGATGGGCGATGTGGTCGTGCGCGCCCAGATGGCATCGGGCCGTTCCATTCCTTTGATGCTGACGCCGGGCACGGAGGTATAGGGATCAAGATAACCCCAGGCGGGACCGGCGTTCCAGGCGCCTTCGCGCATCCACCAGACGCGGTTGCCGTAATCATCGGCGGAGTTGGGGAAGGCATCGCCGTCGAAAAGGGTGGCGCTGATGAAGAGATCGCCCGCGCCAAGGCCGGCGGGATAGCCAAGCGCTTTCAGATCAAAGGCGAGCTCAAAATAATAACCGGCATCGATGTCGTTGACATCGCCGATGGTGGTGCCGGGTTTCATGCTGCAGGCGGCAGCGCCCATGTCAAGGCTGTCGATGATCATGCTCAGGTATTCCTGCCAGATCACTTTGCCGGCCGCATCGAAACGCAGGGTGAGTTCGCGGCGCAGCTGGTTGCCTTCAAATTCATCGGTGGCGGCGATGTCGTTGATGATGAAACGGATTCCATCCCACTGGTCAAAATTTTCCAGTGCCATGACCGATTGGTCGCGAACATCCACGCCGAGAAAGAGCATATCCTCCCTGAAAAACCATTTGATGGTGGCATCGGCCGGGTCGAGGATCGGCGCTCGGACGCCATTGATCTCCGGCTGCCATTCACCCGACATCAAGGGACCGACCCCGGGGTAGGATTCGCGCAGAGCGGCATCGCCAAAGCGCAGGTCGATGCCAGGGGCGTTAGCCCAGACCGATTCGGCTAATACACCATCAATGGTAATGCCCTCCGTGTAACCATCGGCGTTGGGGATAACCACATCCGGCCTGGATGGCGGAACGGTTTTGGAGTCAGTGGTCACATCAGGACGCGCGTGGATGCGCAGGACGTTGTAGGCGGAAGCATTGCCCCAGGGTCCCTGGATCCAGGTGCGGTTGCCGCTGAACTTGGCTTCGTCATAAGGCCATTGCCAGTCCGCGTCGTAGATGGACATGTTGAAGGGGATGACGACGCCGTCAGGTTGGGTGGCATCGTAGCCGCGGGCAGCCAGGCTGAAGCGAAATTCCACGGTGTAGCCCATGTCCAATAAGGTGTCGTTGTTTGCCAGACCATGGACAACCGTGGCGGCATCCCAAACCGTGCGGTCACCTGCTGCCCAGCCGAAGAAACCGGGTTGGGCGCCGGGCAGGCCGGAGTTGGGATCAGCCCATCCCTCGGTCACCCAGCCGTAGAAATACTCAAAGGGGCCGGCTGGACGGTTTGGAGAGGCGGCATCGCGAATGTTCAAGAGAAAACCGTCGAATTTGTTGAACAATCCGCCGCCGACGGAAGAGTCCTTGACTGTCACGGCAATGTAGAGATCGGCGTTATGGATCAGGAATTTGACCGTGGCATCGAGGGGATCGCTGGGTTCGACACCCGTCTCTGTGCGCTGACCGCTGCCGGGAATCTGATCGCCCATGAGGCCATACTGGACGCGGATGGATTCGGCTACGGCCCAGCCTGGCTCGTCAAGGACGCCGTCGAGGGTCATGGCGGTGTTCGCATAACGGGCCCAGATGACATCTGGACGGTGGGTGGGTTGGCCTTGCGTCACGGCTGCAAAAACCAGAACCAGCACGATCAACGTCAGCCATACTGTAGATTTCTGTTGCATGATGTTCCTCCTGCGTTTGGTGAAATACGGGATCAAAACTCTGTGAAGCAAAATAGAAACCAGATTTGTGTTACCGGGATGAACACCTCCTTTGTTTAATCAAGGAACCAGATTGAAATGCGTGTTTATACGACCATACTTTCTGATCTCGAAGTAGATTTGCTGCCAAGGATGTAGAGCTGGTTGGGAGGTATGGGATGGAACTCGGTGTGATAGAATGGTTTCTGGCGACAACAGGTCAACTGGCCTGTTTTGCCAGAGTAAAGGATCGCACGCGGCTCTTTTTTTGATGGTGTATCGCAAAAAAAGTCCCGTATAGACAGCGGTGAAACAGCTTGATGAGGCATGGGAGCTGATGTACCGTGGATTTTGCCAGCCTCTGTATTTGTAAAATAATGGAAAATACTGTAAACGATTACATTATAGTAAAAATTATAACGTGTGTCAAGCAAAATCGCAAAAAAATGAAAAAGAATAAATATATTACCGGGTTTCCGGGCATTTTACAGCAAGGGAGCAGTTGTCGGGTGCTTGAAAGAGTAGTTGCTGCTTTGCGGGGTGGGGGGTGGTGAGCGGAAACATCGTGTTTGACCGGGTGAGAAAAAAAAAGCCGTCCCGCGACGCAGGACGGCTTGTAAAAAGAGAATCGCTTATTTGGTGACCAGGGAAGCCGCCATTTTTTCAAAAACCGGCAGGTAATCTGAGCGCATGGGGGCATAATAGTTGACGATCATGCGATAGAGTTTGTCGTTTTTGACGAGAAAATAGACGCGGCTCTGAATGTCTTTCATGGGCGAATAGTTGAGATAAACGGATTTTACGCCATCGATGGTGGCTTCGCCGCGTGAAGTCTCTTTGAAAAATTTGGCGTTCTGTTCGACCACTTTTTCCAGGGTCAGGCCCTGAGCCGGACGTACGTCCACTGCGACATAACTGTCTTTGCGGTATCCCATCAGGTTGAGCGCAAATTCGACCGGTGCCTTCACCGTGGCTGAACTGGCGCTGAAATTGGCTGGATAGGCTATCTTTAAAAAGTTATTATCAAAGGTTTCCATCTCAGCCGCCGGGATGGAGGGATCCGCATCCTGATTGACGATCTTGGGTCCGGGGAGGCTCAAGCTGGCGAGCAGGGTATCGAGCGCTACTTTATAGCCGTCGTACATTTTGTTAAAGCCTTCGAACTCGACCATATAGACCATGGAATCGCGAATGGCTACCACCTGGTCACCGCTGATTCTGTTTTTGGCATCCAGGGCACCGCTGTAGTGAATCATTTTACCGGGGATATCGGTGATGTTTTTAGCCACAGCCGCGGTGACATCAAATCCGGAGGAGGTCAGGTCGTTGCTGATGTTGCGCACATACTCATCCAGGGTGCGCACGGTGTCCATTTTGTCCATATTGATGATGAGGCGTGCAGCAGCCGCGCCTTCCGGAGAGTAGGGATTGAATTTAACCACTGCTTCCGGTGAGGAATAGAACGAAATCTTGGTGCCATCTTGCTGCAGCAGCCAGCCCTGTGGATGTGAAAAGGCGACTTTCAGGAAAGGCTCCTGATATTTTGTATAGCCGGCCATTTTCGCCGTTTCTTGTTTACCACCACAACCGATGACCACGAAAAGTCCGAGGATGAGGATGAAGGCTTTTCTCATAGGAGTCCCTTTCAAGTTTGGTTAAGGGATGAAATTGAATGGATCAACTTTTTCAGCTACGCGACGCCCGACGGCATCAGTTGTACAACTGCAATATATCCAATCCTTTTTTCGCATCCGCATTTTTCGGATCAATTCTCAGCACTTTTTCGTACTGTGTTTTGGCTTCATCGCGACGATCCAGTGCGTGGAGAATTTGCGCGCGCCACAGCTGCAGCTCGACATCCTCGGGGCGGAATTCAACCGCCTTGGTCACTGAAGTCAGCGCGGGTTGATATACTTTTTCGACAAGATAGGAGAAGGTGATATAGCGGTAAGCTTCTCCCAATTCATTTTTATAATTTTCCTTGACCGAGTCGGCCAGGGCGGCTGCTGTTTCGTAGGATTGACGGGCCGCTCTGAGTGAATCCATCGAAGCCAGGGCTCTGGCCAGGTAAAGATGGCCATAGATATAGGTCGGCCGCAGTTGGATGGCTTTGTGCAGGGCCACGCGTCCGGCGTCAAAATTTTTGTTAGCCATGTTGCACAGGGCATAATTCACATAGGCGGCAGCGTAGGTGGTATCGGATTGGAACTTTTTTTCGAACATCCTGGCCGCTTTTTCCCACTGCTTCATGCGCATGTAGGAGGAACCCATTTCATTGAAGAGATCGGATTGGGTCGAGTCTTTGGCCAGGGACTTCTCCATGTAATAGATCGCCAGAGAGTCGTTCTTTTGCGTATAGTATGCCTTGCCGAAGCGTTTGGATTCATCCGCGCTCAGTGTGTCGACGGCCAATAATTTGTTATAAAACTCGATGGACTTGTCATACTGTTTCATCATGAAATGCGCTTTGGCGCTGAGCCGCAAGGCCAGAGGGTCCTGGGGATTGGCTTTGAGCAGATGCTCGGCCGCTTCGAGTGCGGATTCGTACTGGCGGCTCTTGTCCAGCGCTTCCATGTACAGGGCCCAGGTTTTTTGATCTTCCGTGTGTTTGGTGACGTATTTGCCCAAATAATGGGTGGCATTGGCGTATTGTTTGGCCAGCATGTAGATTTTGCCCACTTCGAGGGCGGCCATATCATTGTCCGGATCGTGACGCAGGACGCTGATGTACATTTTGGCGGCTTCGTTATAGCGGCGATCCTTGAGATAAAGATCCGCCATCTTGCTGCGGAGTTCCACCTGGACGGTGTCATATTTGATGGATTCTTCGAACTGCATCAATGCGACAGGTTCAGCGCCCATTTTCAGATATGCCTCGCCGAGACCATAATAGGCTTCGGCGTTTTTGGGATTGGCTTGTTTGGCCTGCGAGAAAGCCACTTCTGCTTGCGACGTAGAATCATTCGCCAGATGCAGCCAGCCGAGTTGCAGCGAAAGGGCCGGATTGTTTTTGGTCTGTTTAAACCCTTTACGCAGCGTGGCATAGGCATCCGCATAGCGTTTGCCGGCCGTTTGCACCTCGGTGATGAGCATATAGGCGTCCACGTTTTTATCATCGACCACAAGAATGTTTTTAGCCGCGATTTCCGCGGAATCGAGTTTGCCGGCTTTGAGATAGGCTTTGCTGAGCCAGACCATCGCCTCTATGTTGCGCGGATTGGCATCGACGAGTTTTTTAAAGGTGGCGGCTGCTTCGGTGAAGTGTCCTTGATTCATCATGGTTTTGCCAGCCGTCATTTTATCCTGACCCACGGTCGGCAAGGCCAAGATGATAACAACCAAGGCGAAGATTGCGGCTATTCTTTTCATGAGATGATTACTCCTATCTACTCTGAACAAGACGTATGGGCATGGTAGTGGGCACCAATCCCCAATTCAGGATGATTTTTTGTCCGGGAGCACTCGCGATGAATGCGCTGAATCCGGCTGCGAGTTTCGATCTGGTGTTAAAATATACATAAAGCGGATAACTCAAAGGATACTCCCCATTATGAAGATAGTATGGATGCAGGGTGGCGCGCTTCGTTGTCCCGGTTGAATCGGTCACCAGGAAAGCCAGCGGCCGCACTTTTGCATCTGATTTATCCGTCCATTTTTTTAAGGTGTCTTCCCTGAAACAAGCCATGGAGACGATGCCCAGGGCCTGTGGATCTTTGGCAACATACTCGACGACTTGAGCCTGGCTGTCCATGATAACGGCTGGGGTCAAATCATTTTGACGTTTTAAAAAGTGGTTTTTGAGCAATTCATAGGAACCGGAGTTTTTCCCCGTGGTCACCAGATGAATCGGCCCGGTGAACTGTGTTTGGTGCAGCTGATTCCAATGCGTGGTTTTACGCTCGATGATATCGAGCAATTCCGGCATGGTCAGGTTTTCGGCATTATTCAGATGGTTGACCAGAAGTCCCAGTGCGTCGATGGCGACTTTGACTTCTTCGATATTCAATTCAGCATTTTTAATGACCTGACGTTCTTCCTCATTGAGGGCGCGGTCGGTAAAGACCATGCGCACGCTGTCGTTGAGCAGGTGAACCAGGCACTCGCGCGTCGAAGCGGTCAGCAGCGTGATCCGGGCATCGTTGTAAAGACTGGTGAAAACATCTGCTTGTTTTTGCATCAGAGACAGATGAGAGTCCGATACATAGACATTCATGGCGCCGCTGGTGGGAGACTCCTGGGGCTTTTGTTGGCAGCCGGCCAGGCCAATTAGCGCGATGAGCGCGACCGCCAACAGGATGCTATTCTTCTTCGTCATCCACATTGGTCAAACGCCTCCATTTCGATGGCTTTGGTTTCCAATACGTGATGAGAAAACGGTAAATCCCCATCAGGATCAGAACAATGCCAAACGTATTGCGTACCTGTGTTGGCACGTTAAAGTGCAGCAGACCTGTGACGACCGCCACGCCGGCGCATACGGAGACGCCGGCGATGGCGTACGAAAAGAGTTTTGAGGGACTGATCGCTTGCATCGTCACCAGATACTAATTGAGCTTAAAGTTGAATGACAGGGAAATCCAAACCGAAACAGGCCCCGTTTTCATCATCGCGGGGGTGAATATCCACTGTTTCGCCGCGTCAATGGCGGGCTGGTTAAAGATTTCCGAAGCGCTTTTGAGAATGACGACATCCTTGACTTTGCCCTCTTTGTCGACCCAGAGTTTCACCCACACCGTACCTTCGAGGCCGGCTTTGCGCGCGAGCTCTGGATAGACCGGTTCGATGCGTTTGATCACTTGGGGTTCCTTTTCAAAGGGCACAAAGTCGGGTGGTGGTGCCTCTTCTTCCTCGATGTTTTCCACTTGTACGTCCTGTTCAATGACCGCACCACCGCCCGCGCCGACGCCATCGCCGACCGGGCCGGTCACGGCCATTTCCTGCTGCGATGCGAAAGACTGTTCCGGAGAGATTTCAGCATCCGGAACGGGAACAGGAATACCAACGCTGGGTTTTGCCGTGGGCGCCGCGGCGGAGACAGAGGGCGCTACGGCTGCGCTCGCACCCTGGATGGATGGCGGCGGTCCCAGTTCGCTGTACTTGAGGATACGAACGGTGCGCACCGGGGCCTCTTCCTTGGCGAGATATTCCGAGGCCCAGTAGGCACCGACGAGCAACAGATGGATGATCGAGGCAATTGCTAAGGCCCAGCTCAAGTATTTTTGGGCTACCGCCTTGAGCTCGGATGCGCCATAACTCGGTCTTGCTTTGGCTGCAAGTTCCGTCATGATACTCTCCTTTGATTAGCTAGCAATTGCTTGATTTACAAGTTGTTGATCAATTTCTTTGAAGGGCGCGATGCTGAACCGGGTGATACTGGCCAGGTTCAGTTCGTCCATCACGTTGACCATCATGTCATAGGTGCCCTCGCGCTGTACTTTGATCAAGCAGACCAGTTTGGCGTTGGACTTGCTGCGATCAACCAGCAGAGGACGGAGTTCCTTAAATTCGATTTGTTGCGGTCTTTCGAGGCCCATATTGACATATATGGAACCATCAGCCGTCACGCGTATTGTGAGCAGACTGGTTTCTGCAACTTCAACCTTGACGTCGGAGTCCGGCGGAAGGTTGATCTCCATGGTTTGCGGCGTGTTGAACACCGTCGTCAGCATGAAGAAGGTGATCAAAAGCATCACCACATCCACCATGGGCGTCATGTCGATACGCACAGGTACGCGCTTTTTGGCTTTATGCTTTTTGCCCTTTCCCTTTTTTTCCTTAGGGGCGGCTACATCAGCTCCTGCCATAATTTAACTCCATCAAGATTTTTCAAGTTCCGTGACGAGGTTGAACCTCGTGATTTTGACCTTTTGCAGAATGTTCATCACATCCTCGATCGGCCCGTATGGTGCATTTTTGTCAGCCTTGATCACCGTGCGCAATTTCGGGTTGGCGATGCGAGCCTGAATGACCAGCTCGGCCAGCGTCTGCTTGTCCTGCAGTTCAATGCCCGATTTTAATGCGTTTTCCTCTCCGAAAAGACGCGAACGCAGATTCTGGGAATCCAATCCCAGGAAAAAGCGGTTGTCTCTGGTGACGGTGATGGTCATTACATCCGACTCCGGCAACTTGAACTGCGAGTTGGAGGAGGGGAGCAGGACCTCGGCTTCTGAAGGTGGTTTGAATTGCGTTGTCAACATGAAGAAGGTCAACAACAACATGACCACGTCCACCATGGGCGTCATATCGATGAAAATATTGACTCGCCCTTTTTTATGCTTCATGGTTCATCACCTCAAAGTTATTTAATTGCATCTTTTTCAGCCAGGGTGGTTACCATTGAATAGGTGGCTTCATCGATCATGTACGTGAAATTATCGATGCGGGTGGTGAAATAGTTGTAAAACACGATACCGATGATGGCGGTGAGGAGTCCACCGGCGGTGTTGACGAGGGCTTCAGAGATACCCAGAGAGAGCGCGACGGCATCCGGGGCGCCCGATTTGGCCAACGCTTTGAAGGCGCGGATCATGCCCAGCGTGGTGCCAAGCAGACCGGTCAGCGTGGCGATGGAGGCCAGGGTGGAGAGAATCACCAGGTTCTTCTCAAGAAGCGGCACTTCCAGCATCATGGATTCTTCGACCGCGTGCTGCATCTCTTCCATGGTTTCTTTGGCGGATTTGGTGGCGCCCGAAGCCTTCAACACTTTGTATTTTTCCAGACCGGCGCGAAGCACATTGGCCGGCGTACCGCGCTGTTTGTCGCAGGTGGCGATGGCGGCATCGATGTTGCCGGAGTTGATCTCTTGCTGGACTTTGCGCAAAAAGACGGTCACGGAACCTTTGCCTTTGGCCTTATTCAGCGCAAACATACGTTCGAACGTGAAAGTGATTACGATGATGGAAAAAGCAATCAGCAGAACCACCAGCGGACCACCTGCTTTGATGTAATCGGGCAGGAAGAATTCAAAAATGATATAGCCGATCACCATGGCGATGATCATGACCAGTGCGGTGAACAAACCTTGTTTCATGGTTCTTTCTCCTTTGTTGTTGTGGTTTAGTTAGTTACGGGTTCAATAGCCTGGAAATTATGGATTGCATCTTCTCTTTTTTCTTCAACATCAAAAATGCTGATGAGTTTGGTGATGACGAATACATTCTTGATGCCCTTTCCCATGGCACACAATTTGATTTGACCGCCATCCTTTGAATACATGGTGTGCAGCCCAACCAGCGCACCGATTCCCATACTGTTGCAATAGGTGACGTTGCTCATGTCGATGACCAGTTTGCGATTCCCCTGTTCAAACAAGTCAGCCGCTTCCGCCTTCAATTCGTCGGTTTCTTCGCCCCCCATAAATGAACCGCGAAGTTCCAATATGGCAACCTCAAGATTATTCAGGGTCATTGTTTTCACTGCCACTGCTGAATCCTCCTCCATGAGGCTAACGCACGTATTCCACATTGCCTCTACAATTATTATGCCAAAAAAGAGGACCATACAGCTAATTAAAAATCAAACAGATACAATGATTGATGAAATCGATTTACTGCCTGTTATTGCAATTTGCAATCCGATAACTGCGTAGTCTGAAAAAAAACAAGCTAACCTCTTGTTCTGATCCCTGCTATCACGATCTTGCAAAATGCAATATCGCCTCGGCGGAAATTCACGTTCTCCCGGCCTCACAAGCCATACTTTTTGCGTTTTCGCCACAGCGTCGCGGGATCGATACCCAGCGTTTTGGCCGCTTCATCATAATCGCTGCATTGCTGCAGCACCTGAATGATATGCAGCTTTTCCACTTCCTCCAGGGTCATCGCGGTATGCATAGCGCCCGCGTGTGGTTGCACTTCTTCGGGCAGGTGCGAGGCTTCTATCACGCCATGCTGGGCCAGCAGGACCGCCCGTTCCATGGCATTTTCCAGTTCGCGGACATTTCCGGACCAGCGATAGAAGCGCAAGGCTTTCATGGCTTGCGGTGAAATGACCAGAGGCGCCTCCGCGGAGAATTTTGTCACGAAATGGTGCGCCAGCAGCGGAATATCTTCGGGCCGTTCGCGCAGCGGCTTCGCCTTGAGCCGCACGGCATTCAGGCGGTAGAAAAGATCATCGCGGAAGCTCCCTTCGCGCAGGGCCTCTTCCAGGTTGCGGTTGGTGGCGGCGATGATGCGCACATCCACCTTGCGGCTGCTGCTTTCGCCGACGCGTTCGAACTCCTTGCTCTGAATCACGCGCAGCAGTTTCGCCTGAATGGCCGGGGGGATTTCTGCAATTTCGTCGAGAAAAATAGTGCCGCCATCGGCGAGTTCAAACCGGCCCTGGCGATCCCGCACTGCGCCGGTGAAGGCGCCCTTGATATGACCGAACAGTTCGCTTTCCAACAGCTCCTCGGGCAGGGCGGCGCAGTTGATTTTTATAAACGGCTTGTGGCTGCGCGAACTGCGTTCATGAATAAAGTGCGCGATCAATTCTTTGCCCGTGCCGCTTTCGCCTTCGATGAGCACGCTGATGTTGCTTTCAGCAACGCGATCGGCCAGTTCCATCAGACTGAGCATGTCCGGATTGCGCGTGATGAACTGGCCGGTTTCCGGGAGCTCCGACACCTGGCGACGCAATTCGCTCACTTCGTGCACCAGTTGATGATATTCCCAGGCCTTTTGCGCAAATATCTGCAGTTCCTTGAAATCAAAGGGTTTTTGTAAATAGTGATACGCACCCTTTTTGATGGCCTCGACCGCGCTGTCGATGGATCCATGCGCTGTGATGATCACGACGGTGATCTGCGGCGAGGTTTGCCGCAAGCGCTGCAACATCTCCATGCCGTCGATGGGCTGCATCCGCAAATCCACAAAAGCGAGATCAAAGGGCTCTTTTTTGATCAACTCCAGCGCTTCCTGGGGCTTTGCCGTCAGCGTGACCACAAAACCGATCGATTCGAGACAAATGCCGATGGTCTTGAGGATGTGCACTTCATCATCCACGACCAGAACGCGTGGCGCCCGCACGGGGATCATGTGGACCTCCTGTTCGGGACGGTGAAATAAAAACTGCTGCCCGCTCCGGTTTCGCTTTCCACCCAAATCCGGCCGCCGTGGGATTCCACCGCCTGACGCGCAATCGCTAGCCCCAAACCAACACTGCCGGGCGTGGTCTCGCTCTCTTTTTTGATCTGGACGAATTTATCGAAGATGCTCTTTTGCACTTCCTTGGGAATGCCCGGTCCTGTGTCGCTGACCACAACCAGGATTTCAGCGCGTTTACGGGAGGCGCGAATGGTGACGGTTCCGCCCCTGGGCGTGTGCCGCAGGGCGTTGTTGAGGAGATTGCTGAAAATCCAGTTCATTTGCTGGGCATCAGCGGAAAATACAAAAGGCTCGTCCAGCTTCACATCCAGGGTGATCTCTTTTTCTTCGCAGAGCAGCCGCAACGGTTTGACGGCATCTTCGATGACCCGGTCGAGCTGCAACGGGACCATCTTCATCTGGTAATTACCCGACTGCATGCGCGAAATGTCCAGCAGTTCTTTCACCAGCTTGGTGAGGCGCTCACAGTCATCCCTGGCATTGTGCAAAAGTTCGGCCTGCTGCGGCGAGATGGGACCGAGGATTTGCTGGGAGAGAATATCCATGGTCATGTTGATCGACGTGAGCGGCGTGCGGAATTCGTGGGACACCGTGGCGATGAATTCGGTTTTCATCCGGTCCAGATCTTTGAAACGGGTGACATCCTCGAACAGCGTCACCAGGCCCTGGGGCTGGCCGCTTTCGTCGATGATGACCGTTTGCCGCGGACGGTAGTAAAGCGTGCCCTGACTGGTTTCCAGACTGAACAAAAAGTCGCTGTGCGCCAATTCCAAGCGTTGACGGGCATCGGCGCGCAGCAGCTGCAGCAGACGTTCATGCCGCACTACCTCCTCGACCGGCTTGCCGATAATTTTATGTTTGGGGATATGGAGCATTTGCGCGGCGGCTTCATTGACCAGGATGATGAAATGACTGGTGTCCGTGACGATCAACGGTTCGGCGATGCTGGTGACAATGGTTTCCGATTTTTTCTTCTCCGCGATCAGCTGATGGATGTTGAGCTCTTCATAGGAGTGCAGCCGCGCGGTCATTTTGTTGAATTCGCTGGAAATTTCCGCGAATTCATCGTTGCTGGTGATATCGATTTTTTGATTGAGCTGGCCGCGGCTGATGAGGCGGATCGAATGCGCCAGCTTGATGGCCGGCCGCACCACATTGCGCGAGACCTGGGCGTTGGCCCACAGGGCGAAAAAAATCGACAATCCCGCT
>CAUJEL010000014.1 GCA_963169875.1 Candidatus Zhuqueibacterota bacterium | reverse complement strand
GCACCGTTGCGCCGCGTTGTTTTTAATGCGGGCGATGTCATCGTCAGTAAACTCGATTCCATAAAACGGACGGTCATGCGCAAAGAAGAAGAGCAGGGCCTCATCACCTATCATGGTGAAGGGTGGGTCATCCCGGAAAATGATCTCTGCGACCAGCTCAGCTTCACCACCCCGCAGGACCGGCTATTGAACCAGTTTTTCGACCGCAACGAAGATTTCGTCCTGCGCTACCGCGCCCTGATGCATCAATATCGCATGCGCAAATCGCCGCTGCGCGGCTTTGCGGGAGGACGCATTGATCTCATTCCGCATCAACTTTACGTGGCCCATGCGGTCACTTCCCTGCAGCGTCCCAGAGTACTGCTCTCCGACGAGACCGGGCTCGGCAAGACCATCGAGGCCTGTCTCATTCTCCACCGGCTGCTCATCACTGAGCGCATCAGCCGCGTATTGATCAGCGTACCGCCCGCCCTGCTGCATCAATGGTTTGTGGAACTGCTGCGGCGTTTCAACCTCTCCTTCCGCATTTTCGATGAAGACTATTGCCAATCTCTGGAAGAAACGCAGCCCGGATTGAACCCCTTTGCGGAAGAATCCTGGATTCTCTGTTCGATGGATTTTCTCATTCAGCACCCCCGGCGGCAAGCGCAAGCGGCTGCGGCGGGTTGGGACATGCTGGTCATCGATGAAGCCCATCATCTTCATGAGGAGAGCCCGGGGTACCGCTGCGCTGAGGCGCTGTGCGCAGGCGCCGAGGACGTGCTGCTCATAACCGCGACTCCGGAACAGCTCGGTCATCACAGCCATTTTGCACGATTGCGTTTGCTGGATCCGGCCCGCTACCACAATTTTGCCGAATTTGAACGGGAAGAAAACCGTTATCAGGTCCTGGTTGAACTCATCCATACGCTCATGGAGGAAACACCATTAAAAGGGCGCAGCGCCCGGTGTTTCGCGGAGTTGGCTGCGGCTTCAGGAGAGGCAGACCCTGCAGCACTATTGCACACGATAAAGAGTAATCCACAACAGCGGCAAAAATTCATTCATGAAATCGTCGACCGTCATGGAACCGGCCGCGCGGTTTTTCGCAATGTGCGCGCTGATCTCAGCGGCTATCCGAAACGGCACGCCCATCTCATCGCGCTGGAAGTGGATAAAGCTATGGGCGATCGCATCCAGGAAGAAATCCGCTTCGATTTGGAAATCCGCGCTGAAGAACCGGCATATGATTACAAGGCGGATCCGCGGCTGGACTGGCTGGCACAGTTTTCCCGCAAACATCGTCATGACAAAATTCTGGTCATCTGCCGCACCGCTGCGCGCGCGCTGGCCGTCGCCGCAGCCCTCAAACAGAATCAACGCATCGATGCTGCGCTGTTTCATGAAAACCTGACGCTGCTGCAGCGGGACCGCAATGCCAGCTGGTTCGCACAAGCGGATGGACCGCATCTATTGATCAGTTCTGAAATCGGCAGTGAGGGCCGCAATTTCCAGTTTTGCCATCACCTGGTTCTCTTCGACCTGCCGCGGGATCCGGAATTATTGGAACAGCGCATTGGCCGCCTCGATCGCATCGGTCAGCAGCATGCCATTCAAATCCATGTGCCCTATGTAAAAGGAAGCGGTCAGGAGGTTCTGGCGCGCTGGTATGAGGAAGGCCTGGGGGCATTCACTCAGAACATTCCGGGGGTCTACATACTTTTCGAAGAGATGGGCTCCGATGTGCAGCGTTTGGCCGTGCATCCACAAGACGAGGTTTTGCAGGATCTGATCGACCGCACGCAGGCTCGTTGTCTGGAAGTGCAGCAGATCATGCAGCGGGGACGGGACCGATTGCTGGCGTTGAATTCATACCGGCCGGAGGTGGCCATGCGCCTGAAGACGAGTCTGCAAGCGGAGGAAGCGGAACCCCGGCTGGAAAAATTCATGCTGGCACTGTTGAATCACTATGGCATTCGCGCGGATGAATTAGGGCCGCGGACTTGGCAACTCAACCTGACGCTGCTCAATCAGCCCGAATTCCCCCTGCCCGCCATACTTCGGGAAAAACTGGTCATCACCTTTGATCGCGCTGCGGCTCTGCGTCATGAAGAGATCGAATTTCTATCCTGGGATCATCCCATGGTGGTCGGTGCACTCGATCTGTTCGTCAGTTCAGAAAAAGGTAACTGCAGTCTGGCAGTGTGGGCCAACCTGCAACAAGAGGAATATCTGCTGGAGGCGGTTTATCTGCTCGAGAGCGTGGCGCCCAAACGGCTGCAGTGTGACCGCTACCTGCCGCCCGCACCGGTCAGAGTCATGATCGACCAGAATCATCAATTTCGTGGAGATGCCTTGCCCGCCAGTAAACTGAATCTGCAGGTACATCAACCGGATTTTCACCACCGATCCGTTTTTGCACCATTGACCGGGGCGATGATTCAGACGCTGCTGGCATCCTGTCAGGAAGAGGCTGACCGGGTGAGCCGGCAGGTGCTGGCGAAGGCGATGCAAAAGATGGAAAGCGCCTTGACAGCGGAGATAGAAAGGTTAAAGGAACTGCGCAAAGAAAATGGATTGATTCGCGACGAAGAGATCACGCTGCGGGAAGTGGAACGGGAAGCGCTGCATCGGGCCATTGCGGGGGCGCGTCTTCGACTGGACAGCCTGCGTTTGATTCTGCCACTTGCGGAAGGGTCATAAAAAAACCCCGGTCACTTGCGCAGCCGGGGTTACACTTGAGTATGTCAAGTCAGATTTTGGTGACGTTGGTTGCTTGCAGGCCTTTGGGACCCTGGCCAACTTCAAATTGCACATGGTCACCTTCGTCCAACGATTTGTAGCCATCGCCAACAATGTTCTTGTAGTGGACAAAAACGTCGTCGCCTGCTTCTCTTGTGATAAAGCCGTAGCCTTTGGAGCTGTTGAACCATTTTACAGTTCCAGTTTCCATTGCGCGAACCTTTCATTAATACATTCACCACCTGCTGTGCATTTTTGTCACATCCGAGCACAAAAAAATCGTAGAGAATCGCCTTTTGACGCCATTCGCTACGATACATAAAGGTCTTGCATAAACTACTGTAAAGCCTTATCACCGAATTCAGAAGGCGGACAAAAAAGCACATAGTAACTTGCTCTGTAAAGTACAAAATTGAAATTGAAGAAGCAAGTGATTTTTATAATAAAATATGGTTCCTTTTTCGAAAAAGCTGTTGATTTTATGAGATATTTTTATTATATATAACAGGTAATCTATGGGGTACTCCTGATGTTAAGGAGATTATCCTGAGCAACTACTGTATCAGGCTGCCCGCAACTGTTACATCCGTACGCAACTCCTGTCCTGCACCCAGACCCCGGAACTGGCACCATCTTGACACTAATCGACCACACTATTCATAAACCAGCATGGAGGTCATCCAGATGCTAAAAAGGGTTACGATTCTGACCACCGTTCTGCTCATGGGGGCATTCTCTTTCTACCTCATGGCCGCAGAAAGACCGGCTGCATCCTCGATCACAAAATTAGTGGAGGAGCAGCGGCAAATCGTCAAAAGCATGAAACTGTCCGATCTCACCAACCCCGAATCTGAGGCCAGACAGATGATGAACCGGAACTGTCAGGCGCTCATCGACTTGGGCGTCAGAGACACAAATAAAATGGCAGCACTCGCACAATCCCTTTCTGCAAAGCCCATGCATGGATCTGAATTGTCCGTTCCTTCCTCAGGCATTGCCGGACGCGTGTTCGATCTCTCCACGGGGCTGCCGCCATTTGGGATGCCCTTCACCAGCGGTCCTATCGGACCCGCCATCATCTGGTTCGAAAGTGAGGACGGATCGGTCTTGAATTCTATGGCTACCTCTCCGGATGGCAGCTATCAAGCCTATTATCCGCCGGGAAGATATCGAGTCTGGTGCGATGGAGAACCTCCCATGCCGATGTTCTTTACGCTCCCCAATCATTATCTGCCGCAATATTACCTGAATGCCAGCTCCTATGAGACCGCCACTTTAGTGGAAGTCCTGCCCGGTGAATTCACGCAGAATGTGGATTTCCATATGCCTGAGGGCGGCGTGATCTCCGGCAACATCTTTGACCAGGTGACCAAGGAACCGATTCCGATGATATTCCAGGTCTACGCCTACAACTATGAAGCCGACGAGATGCACTTTGTGATGTTTGATTTTACCGTTTTGCGCGCCGGTTATCGCATTACCGGATTGACCTCGGGCAAATATCTCGTGGTCGTGGTGCCCATGGACATGGGCGGTGGTTTCCCAGGCTTGAGCGCCGACCCCATGTTTTATGACTGGGAAGTCTACAACAACGAGGGCTTCTTTGAGGATGCCTCTCCGGTCAACGTCACCATCGGTGTCGAAACCGCCGACATCAATTTTTACCTCACCACCGGCGGCCGCTTCGCCGGCATCGTACGCGACAACTGGAGCGGCCAGCGCCTGGCCAATGCCGAAGTTATCCTCTTCGATGAAGAGTGGAACCAGGTCGATACCGACATCACCAACTGCAACGGCCGCTACCGCCTCGAAGCGCCGCACCTCGGCAAGTATTACATCTACACCTCCGGCCTGGTGGACGGCTTGTTCGCCTATTGGCCCGAATATTTCCGCAATCGTCCGGATCAGGATCACGCCAGAGCCGTGTGGATGGAGTACGTGGGTGACCGCGTCCACCATCCCATCAACCTCAATCCCAAGGAAGGATTTTCAAAAATCGAGGGCGTGGTCTGGAATGATATCAACAACAACGGCATCCAGGATCCTGGCGAACCGGGACTTCCTGAAGTCGTCTTGCATGTTTGCCCCATGCCGCCTGGTGAATGCGAAAAACCCAAGGGCTGGGCTTTCCCAATTATGAACGGGTTCGAAGGTGGCTACGGCCTTTACGAAACAGAACCCCTTGACATGAAAACGGACAAATGGGATCTGGATGATGGCTGCTCCGCGGTGGTGACCGATGCCAATGGCAATTATCTCTTCAAGAGAATTCCCATCGGCCACTGGCAGCTCAGCGTCGATGCGCCCGGCTTGCCCACAGCCAATCCCAATCCGCTGCTCTTCGACGTGCTCGATATCGAGCAGGCCTATGCGTTCAACTTTGGCTTCGGCACGGTTGCGCCGCCCAATCCGGTGATTCCAAAACCGGACAACCTCCCCGCGCAGCTGGTCTTCATCAAAGGTTCGCCCGCCGACCGCAAACAGACCTGGCACAAAGCGGTTGATGGCATTCTCGACGGCAGGAAAGGCACCGCCACGGTTCGCGGCGATGATCCCAATCCCAATCAACCGGCCTGGGCCATCTTTGCCTTCAGCGACAGCGGCACCTACAAATTCGACGGGATCAGCATTCAAACGGAAAACGGCGAATTCGACCTTTCGGTCAATCAACGCTTCCGCGAACGCATGGCCCATGGCATCGAGATATTAGCGTCCTCCACCAACACCGACCCGGCTTCTTTTGTATCCATCCTGGATATCTACAAGGACACCGGTGAAATGGAACTCTTTAAACTGGATGAGTTCAAAACAGCCAAGTACGTCAAAATCATCATCGATGAACCCAACTTCCTCCAGGGCGGCTGGCGCCAGCTGGTGGAACTGGTGCTGATGTCCGGTCACAATCCGGGCGTACGCCCTGCCGCTGAACCAGGTATGCTGGCGGTTCTGCCGCAAGAATCGGGATTGGAACAGAATTATCCAAATCCGTTCAATCCGTCCACCACCATCCGCTACCGGCTGGCTGCGGATGCGCAGGTAAGCCTGCGCGTGTACGACCTTGCCGGCCGCGAAGTGGCCAACCTCTACGAAGGTCAGATGAATGCCGGCATGCACGAAGTGACCTGGAATGCCAGTCAGCAGGCCAGCGGCGTCTACTTTGTACGCATGCAGGCGGGCAGCGCCATCAGCATGCGCCGCATTGTTCTCATGAAATAAATTTCACACCCGACTCACCATCGAAAACAGCTGCTCCGCCAAGGGGCAGCTGTTTTTTTTTGCCAGACCTGTTTTGATATTTGACTTTTACAACTTGTCATCGTATAATAAGTAAACATGTGCACACACCAAGCGTCTCTCAAAAAATCAGAAATTGGGATGACAGACGACGCCCTGACACAGCTTTTTCTGCAATGCCGTGAAAACGATAATGCCCCTTGCAGACTATTCCACACAACGGCACCTATCCTTTGCTGGACGGAAGCAGCAATGGCAAAAGCGCAGGACAGAATTGAGCCATTTATTGCGATCCTGTGGCTGGTCGCAACAAGAAACGGAATTCCTGCTCAAGCAGGGTATTTCATATTATTTTCCATCTAAAATCGAGGATAGCGATATGTGCCCAAAAAAGATGATCAGTCTGGTGGTCCTGTCCCTTCTGCTCTGGACAGCCGGTTGCCGCGAAATCAAAACCACCACTACTGTTTATGAGGATGGACGCATCGAACGAAAAATCACCATCGAAGGGGATGCGGACAAAATCCAGGAAAGCGCCTTTCCCATTCCAGTTGATTCGACCTGG
Organism: Candidatus Zhuqueibacterota bacterium; assembly: GCA_963169875.1. GTDB lineage: Bacteria > Zhuqueibacterota > Zhuqueibacteria > Residuimicrobiales > Residuimicrobiaceae > UBA2214. Next base: position 4,664 of record CAUJEL010000014.1, on the reverse strand, counting down.
TCCGTTCAACGCAGCCCGCAAGCGGAAGACAGCAGTAAAACCGTCACCACGTATTCACGGCGCTTTTCCGGAATCGCCGAACTGCAAGCGTGCTACAACTCGCATGCAAAACCCGCTCTCCGCGCCAAAGTGGATGTTGAGATCGAACGGAACTTCCGCTGGTTTTTCACTTATTGGCACTATCGCGAAACCTATCGCGCCTATAATATTCATGTGCTAAAACCTGTCTCGGACTATCTCAGTGCCGATGAATTGCGCCTATGGATCAGCAAGCCCGACAGCAGCAGCGAGGTTGACAAAAAGATGGACCAGTGGCTGATGGACAATCTGTTCGCGGAATTCTATCAAACCCTGCAGCGCGAGGTGCAACGCTTGCAGGATCCGCGGCTTGATCTGCAGCTTCTCGATGCGCACAAGACGGAGCTTTATCATGCGCTGATGGATTCATCCGCTGACGCCGACGGCGTCGATGAATTACTGGTGGTGTGCCAACAAATCTATGGCTCGGATGCGCTGAACGCTGCGCGCGTTCCCATTGACAGCACCCTGAGATCGATTGTACAGCATGTCGAATTTGACAATGATTTATCAGGAAACAGTTACACCAATACCGTGCTTCTGCCGGGTCACTTGTGGGCCAGCAACGGTCAAATCGTCGAACAGGGCCAGGTCGCCTGGCAACTCACCTCTCGCCATTTTCAATTCGAAGACTTTTCCATGTGGGCGCAGAGCCGAAAATTCAATCGCGGCGTGACGATTCTCTCCGCTGTCATCGCGGTCGTACTGGCTGCGGGCCTGATCATCGCCCATTTGAATAAAAGAACAAGAGCTTGAGCGTAGCCGGTATAACAAAACCTGAAAGAGGTGGATTGATTTTCTCCTTGTCTTTGATGATTTTTCATGTTAAACTGTGACTTTGGATATACGCAAAGATGAGGAGTTTATGACAGATTTCGATGCCGCTGCAAAGACATGGGATCAGGATGCCATCAAAGTCGACCGCGCCCGGGCGATCGCCGCTGCCATTCTCAATCGTGTTCCCATCAATACAACAACGCTTGCCCTGGAGTACGGCGCCGGCACCGGTTTGCTCGGCTTTGCCCTGCAGCCCCATGTGCGTCACATGGTGCTCGCCGACGCCTCACTGGGTATGCTGACCGTCGCCCGGGATAAAATCAGCGCCACAGCCGTGCAAAATGTCAGCATTCTGGCCCTGGATCTGGAAAAAGAACCCGCCCCTGACCGCCGTTTTGATCTCCTGATGATGTCCATGACATTGCACCACATCGCCGATACCAGAGCCATTTTGGATAAATTCTATACGCTTCTTCAGGACGGCGGCTATCTCTGCGTCGCCGACCTCGACAAAGAAGACGGCTCCTTTCATGGCACAGGATTCCACGGCCACCATGGATTTGACCGCGGTGAGCTGGCCGCCCTGGCGGATTCGGCGGGGTTCATCAACATAAACTTCGATACGGTCTTTTACATGCAAAGGCGCGCCGGCGACGCACTGCGCACCTTTCCCCTTTTTCTCATGACCGCACAACGAAAACCTGCATCCAATCGAGGAACTGTCTCATGAAAATGGTGACCTTTCTACTGCTTGTGCACTCCCTGTGTGCCCTGGGGCAAACCTATCTCGATCCCTCCGCCGCCATCGATGCCCGCGTCGAGGATCTGTTGAGCCGCATGACCCTGGCGGAAAAAATCGGCCAGATGACCCAGGCGGAAAACAAGGCATTGACCTCCGATGCGGATATCAGCACCCGTTTCCTCGGCTCTCTGTTAAGCGGCGGCGGCGCAGCGCCTGCCGATAACACGCCCGATGGCTGGGCGGACATGTACGATCGCTATCAAGGTTTCGCGCTGCAAACACGGCTCGCCATCCCGCTGCTCTACGGCATCGACGCCGTGCACGGGCATAATAATGTCAAGGGCGCCGTCATTTTCCCGCACAACATCGGACTCGGTTGCACGCGCAATCCCGATCTGATCCGCCAGGCTGCCGAGATTACCGCGCTGGAGGTCGCCGGCACCGGGATCGACTGGACCTTTGCGCCCTGCATTGCCGTGCCGCGCGATGAACGCTGGGGCCGCACCTACGAAGGTTTTGCGGAGACGCCTGATTTGACCATGCTGATGAGCGCCGCCGCGGTCAAGGGGTTTCAGGGGGATACCCTCGGCGCGCCGGACCGCATCCTCGCCTGTGCCAAACACTATGCCGGCGATGGCGGCACCAACGGCGGCGATGACCGCGGCAATACGGAAATCGACGAAGCCACCTTGCGCGCCATTCATCTGCCCGGTTATATGGCAGCCGTCGAAGCGGGTGTCGCAACGGTGATGACCTCCTACAGCAGCTGGAACGGCGTGAAAATGCATGGCCACCACTACCTGATAACTACCGTCCTCAAAGGCGAATTGGGATTCAAGGGCTTTGTAGTCTCGGATTATGCCGGGGTTGATGAGATCTCCAGCGATTACAGCATCGCCGTGGAGACCGCCATCAATGCGGGCGTCGACATGGTCATGGTGCCCACCAATTATGTCACCTTCATCAACACCTTGACAGCCCTTGTCGACCAGGGCAAGGTCAGCCAGGCGCGCATCGACGATGCCGTGCGACGCATCCTCCAGGCCAAATTCAAGATGGGTCTGTTTGAAAATCCTTATAGCGACCGCGCCTTGACCGCGCAAATCGGCAGCGCCGCACACCGGCAGATCGCCCGCGCCTGCGTACGCGAATCCATGGTTTTGCTGGCTGCCAAAGAGGGTATTCTGCCGCTCTCGCGCAGTGCAACCCGAATCCATGTGGCGGGCAATGTCGCGGACAACATCGGCAATCAGTGCGGCGGCTGGAGCATCTCGTGGCAGGGCAGCAGCGGCGCCATCACCACCGGCACCACCCTGCTGCAGGCCGTGCGCGAAGCGGCCCCTGGCGTCCATGTCACCTATTCGCTCGATGGTTCCGGAGCAGCCGGCGCGGATGTGGGCATCGCCTTTATCGGCGAGACCCCCTATGCCGAGAGTCAGGGCGACCGCGCCAACCTGACGTTGCCGGTGAAAGTCATGAACGCAGTGCGCAACATGAAAGCCAGCGGCATCCCGGTAGTGGCCGTACTCATCTCCGGCCGGCCGCTGATGCTCCATCCCATTCTCCCCTATTGCGATGCAGTGTTCGCCGCATGGCTGCCGGGCACCGAGGGCGCCGGGGTGGCTGATGTGCTTTTCGGGGATTATGCTCCCAGCGGCCGGCTCAGCCATAGTTGGCCGCACACCATGGAGCAGATTCCTATCAACCACGATGATCCGGTCTATCAGCCGCTCTATCCCTATGGACATGGATTGACCTCATTTCCCGCAAACACGCAGGGATCGGCGCCGCAGGTCTTCGCCGCCCAAGTGGCCGAGTCGGGAAAAGAAGTTGTCGTCTATTTCACTAAAAAGATGGCCGATCCCACCCCCATCAGTTCGCCGGGGTGGTCCATCACCCTCAACGCACAATCCATTCCGGTCACCGATGTCAGGATGCACACAGGGGACAGCACCGCGCTCGTCATCAGCTTCGAAACAGCCGCCGTCAAGAACGACAAGGTGACCGTGTCCTGTTCGGGTTCTGCTCAGGTCAGCGCAGATGGCGGCGTGCTGGCTCCATTTGCAGACCAAATCGCCTACAATCTGCTCGATGAGCAGGCCAGCGTTTTCAATCTGCCGTGCCGGGTTGAAGCTGAATTCTACAACAGCATGTCGGGGATTCAGACCGAAAATACAACGGACAGCGGCGGCGGTCTCAATGTCGGTTGGATTGACGCGGGCGATTACATGGATTACACCATTGCCGTGCCAAGCAGCGGGACCTACCAGGTCGATATGCGCATCGCTGCGCAGAGCACGGCCGGGCAGCTGCAGTTGAAAAATGGCAGCACGGTTTTAAAGACCATTGACGTGCCCGTGACCGGCGGTTGGCAAACCTGGCGAACGATCACGACCACCGTCACCCTGCCGCGCAGCCGCTTCATTTTGCGCGTTGTGGCGGTCAAGGGCGGGTTCAACCTTAATTATCTGGATTTCACCTCCCTCACCGGCGTCGAAGGTGATCATGAGATGACGGACGATTACCATCTCGCGGCCAATTACCCCAATCCCTTCAATGCGAGCACGACCCTGTCTTACCGCGTTGCCAAAGCGGGGCCGGTAAAAATCGACCTGTATGATATCCGCGGTGCACTGGTTGAGACGGTGGTTGACGCCCGCCTGGCGGCCGGAGATCATAAAACGGTTATTGCGGTGCAACAGTGGCCGAGCGGAATTTACTGGTGCCGGATGACAGCGGGATCAGTGACCCGCTCGATCAAGATGGCGCTGATAAAGTAGTTTTATTTTATGGAAAAAAATACACAAAGGAACCATGCATGCGCTCATTTTCAAAATACGCGAGTATTGCACTCACCATCACAAGCCTGATGTTTCTTCCATGCCGATGTAAAAAACAGAGCACGGCGCCAGAACAAGAAAACCCCTACCCCTTTGGCGCGCCCTCGTCGCAACAACTGGATGCCCATGTGGAGAACCAGCGTCTGGCACGCTGCGTCAACATCGGCAATGCTTTGGAGGCGCCGGAGGAAGGCGACTGGGGAGTGACGCTGGAAACGAATTATTTT